>DAOTWK010000001.1:0-2418 GCA_034435815.1 Anaerolineae bacterium
TCGGTCAGACGGCGGATGGCTTCCAGAGTGGCATGGTAGTTCAGTAATGGCTCTCCCATCCCCATCAGCACGACGTTGGAGAGGGGGCGACCTGCTGGGATGTTGCCTTCGGCTTGCAGGATGCGGGCAAAGTGGAGCACCTGGGCGACAATCTCTCCGGCGGAGAGGTTGCGGCGGAAGCCTGCCTGTCCAGTAGCGCAGAAGAGGCAGCCAATGGGGCATCCTACCTGGGTAGAGATGCAGGCGGTGCGCCGCCGTTCATAGCGCATCAGCACGGTTTCTATGGTTTCCCCATCGGCCAGTTGGAGGAGATCCTTGCGGGTCAGGCCGTCGGGAGAAACCTGGGTTGCCAGGACGCGCGGCGTCAGCAGGGGGAGATGGTCGGCAAGACGTTGCCGCAGTGCGCGGGGCAGAGGGGTCATCTGCTCCCAATCGTCCGCCAGATGGACGTAGAGCCACTCCCAGACCTGGCGGGCCCGGAATGGCGGCTCGCCCCACTCCGCCAGCAGGGCCTGAAGTTCGGGGAGGGAGAGGTCGTAGGGAGAGAGAGGGTTCATTTTCGCTTTGGGACACGCCAGGTACTTCAAAAAGTGCCTGGCACGTTCAGGCGCCGGGCGATGGCCTGGATGTGGGCTGGGGTGGAGCCGCAGCATCCGCCGACAATCCGCGCGCCCAGCGCGACTGCGCGGGCCGCGAAATCGGCCATCATCTCCGGGGTCGCATCATAGACGGGTTTGCCTTCCACCATTCGCGGCAGGCCCGCGTTCGGCTTGGCGATGAGGATGGCATCCGGTGCCGCTGCCCGCATCTTTTCCAGTGCTTCTTGAGTCATTTCCAGCGTGGAGCCGCAGTTGGCGCCGAAGGCGGCTACTCCCCAATCCAGAGCCGCTTTTGCGGCCTGTTCCGGTCGGACACCCATGTTGGTCCGGCCGTGCGTGTCAAAGGAGAAGGTGAGAGTAACGGGAAGATGGGGGGCGGCCCGTTGGGCTCCCTCTACAGCGGCCCGGGCCTCGTCCAGGGAGGACATCGTCTCAATGTAGAGGACGTCCACCCCGGCCTCTGCCAGGGCGGCGGCCTGCTCGGCGAACAGGTCCACCGCCTCTTCGTAGGACCGCTTTCCCAGCGGAGCCAGCAACTCTCCCAGTGGCCCGATGTCTCCGGCGACGAGAGCCCGCCCGGCGGCAGCCTGGCGGGCGATTTCAACTGCCCGGCGGTTGATCTCGGCAACCCGACCGACCAGCCCGCTCCGCTCCAGGCGGGGGCGCGTTCCGCCAAAGGTACAGGTGAGAATGAGGTCGGCGCCGGCCTCCACATAGGCGCGGTGGACGGCAGCGACGGCGTCCGGGCGCTCCAGGACCCAGAACTCCCCGGTCTTGCCCGGCGGCAGACCGGCAGCCTGCAGCATCGTGCCCATCGCGCCGTCGGCCACGATGGGGGAACCAGATGCCAGGCGGGTGAGGAAGTCCATAGAGCCTCCTTTGCAATGCCAGGGTTTGTTCGTAATTATACCACAAAGGACACACAAAGAACACGAAGAGATATTTTTGTCTTCACGTCCTTTGTGGTTTTCAGACAATCTTTCAGCGAATTTCTATGGTTTGGAGAGACAGGAAGTCGTGAGTTTGCCCCGGCAATGGCAGACGGACGCCGGTGGCGCTCTCGTACACACCCATACCGACCTGATAGCGGCCTGGAGGCAAGTCCTCCGGAATGGGCAGGGAGAAAGTGGTCAGCACCCATTCATCAGTCCGCCAGAAGTCGGAAGTGTAGGGTCCGCAGGCGGATCCGTCGGTTTGTGCCCAGAGTGAGCCGCCCTCGTAGGGGGTCGGGTCGCCGTAGAGGTGGACGAATACGCTATAGGCCTGGCCCAGCGGCTGCAGAGCCCGCAGGGCCAGATGGACCGGAATGGTCCCCCCAGCGTTCATGGTGGACGAAATTGGCTCCAGGAGGCGCATCTCCACCTTTTCCCCGAAGACGGCCCGGACCACCCCCGGGTTCTGCAGAAACTCTGGCTTCGGCACGGCCTGGAGGACGGTGTAACGCGGAGGGCTGGCGCTCGGGTCTTGGAGAAGGACGGAGGTTTCGGCCCAGCGGGAGAGTTTTTCCTCAAAGTCGGGCTCGTAGAGGGTGACGGAGACATATACGGCAAGCGTCTCTGGAACCACCAGACACAGATGGCTGTCAAATGTGCCGACATGACGGGGGGCCAGGTCGGCGCTGCGAAACGAAATCACCGGATGGGAGGGGTAAAAGGGGGAGAAGTAAACCGGTGTATCCTCCGGAACAGAGGCCCGGATAAAGTTTACCCCTTGGTTTACGTGTTGCTCCATCAACAGGAAGACGTAAGGGTGATGCAACCAATGGGTGGTGCCCTGGGCAGTGGTGACGGTTGTCAGGAGCATAAGGGCCAGGGGAAGC
>DAOTWK010000002.1:0-6342 GCA_034435815.1 Anaerolineae bacterium
ATTGGCATTCAGATCAAACCAGTCACATATAGCCAGACACCGGAACTCTACCGGTGGCAGGGGTGGATGCAGCGCTCTCACCAGCGGTTTGAGGAAGAACAGGGGGGAGAAGTCTTCATTGTCTTTTCGGTGACCGAAAAGGGCGGCAGGAAGTGAATTTTGAACCCAGAAGTCATAGACCAGATTCGCAACGAACTCCGGAGACTGACATCCGATGACCAAATTGCGCCTCACCCGTGACGAACGGGCCCAACTGGTGGCCTTTCTGCAGGACCTGGTGCGCATCCCCAGCCCCTCCACCCAGGAGGGGCCGCTGGCGAAGCGGATACTTCAGGAAATGGAACGGCTGGGCATGCGGGAGATTCGTACCGACCGCATTGGCAACGTCATCGGCTGGGTGGGTCGGGAGGATGGCCCCATTCTGATGCTCAACGGCCACATGGATACGGTGACCGTCAGCAATCCCGCTGCCTGGCATCGCGACCCCTTCGGCGCCACGGTGGAGGGCCGGCGGCTCTACGGCCTGGGCGCCTGCGATATGAAGGGTGGATTGGCAGCCATGCTCTACGGCGCCTACCTTCTGCGCCGCACCGGTATGCCTGCTCTGGGACGGGTCATTGTTGCCTGCGTCGTCCAGGAGGAGCCCTGTGAGGGGTTAGCCAGCCGGGTGCTCATAGAAGAAGAGGGCGTCCGGCCCGACTGGGTGCTCATCGCCGAGCCGACCGATATGGCCATCGCCCGGGGCCAGCGCGGACGGATGGAACTGGAGGTCACTGTCCACGGCCGAGCCGCCCATGCTTCCCGCCCCGAGCTGGGGGAGAATGCCATTTACGCGGCCGCGCGCCTCATCTTCGGCCTGGAACTCCTGGCCGGACAATTGGGCGACGACCCGTTCCTGGGCCCTGGCACCCTGGCCGTCACCGAAATCCGCAGCCACGCCAGCAGCCGCAACGCCATCCCCGACCGCTGCGACCTGGTCGTGGACCGCCGCCTGACCCTGGGGGAGACCGAGGCGATGGCCCTGGCGGAAATCCAGCGGGTGATGGCCCGGGAGGCCGTCCGCGCTGAGGTCCGGGTGGCGGAGTTCTCCGCCACCAGTTATACCGGTTACCCCGGCCACATCCGCAAAGTCTACCCGTCCTGGGTCATAGATGAGACCCATCCTCTGGTGACGGCGCTGATCCGGGCGGCGCGCTCCCGCTTGGGACACCGTCCCCCGATCCGCTACTGGGCCTTCTCCACCGAGGGCGCCTATACCGCCGGCATCGCCGGTATCCCCACCGTGGGCTTCGGCCCCGGCGACCCCGACCGGGCCCACACTGTGGACGAATGGGTGGATATAGACGACGTCTGCACGGCGGCGGAGGTCTACGCCCAACTCGCAGTGGAACTGATGGGAGGGTAGGGATGCCCGACATCTTGCTGGCCCCTGAGGTCGCCCAGGCGCTCCGGGACGGCCGCCCGGTCGTGGTGCTGGAATCCGCCCTCATCACCCATGGCCTTCCCCGGCCTCTCAACCTGGACGTCGCGCAGGAGATGGAGGAGACGGTCCGGGAGGAGGGGGCAGTTCCCGCTACAATCGCGGTGCTGGAAGGCCGCCCCTGGGCCGGCCTGAGCCGGGAGCAGATGGAGCGTCTGGCTGCCGAACTGTCGCCCGTCAAAATCAGCCTGCGGGACCTGCCCGCCGCCGTGGCCCGGGGAGCGACCGGTGGAACCACCGTCGCCGCGACGATGTATCTGGCCCACCGAGCCGGCCTGAGGGTCTTCGCCACCGGCGGCATCGGCGGCGTCCACCGGGGCCACCCCGAAGACGTCTCCGCCGACCTGCCTGCCCTGGCATCCATACCAATGGTTGTCGTCTGCGCGGGGGCCAAGGCCATCCTGGACCTTCCCCGCACGCTGGAGATGCTGGAGACGCTGGGGGTGCCGGTGGTGGGCTACGGGACCGATACCTTCCCCGCCTTCACCAGTCCCACCTCCGGCCTGCCGCTCCCCCTGCGCGCCGACTCGCCGGAAGAAGTCGCCGCGATGGCCCGGGCGCGGGACGGCCTGGGCCTGCGCACCGCGCTGTTGGTGACGGTCCCCGTCCCCGAGGAGGAAAGCATCCCCTGGGAGGAGGCCCAGTCGGAGATAGAGGCGGCCGTAGCTCAGGCCGAGCGGGAGGGCGTTCACGGGCCCGCGCTCACCCCCTACCTGCTGGCCCGCCTGGCTCAGCAGACCGATGGCCGTTCCCTGCGGGCCAACCGGGCGCTGCTGGTACAGAACGCCAGAATCGCCGCCCGCATCGCCCGCGCGTTGTAAGGGAAAACCCCAAAGACACGAAGTTTGTTAATTCCTTCATTCCCAGGAGGCCCTATGACCACCGAAGCCCAATTCTACCGCCAGGCCGAGGAGTGGCTCTACCGTCTGGCCGAACGGAATCCGGTGGCGGCAACCCAGCTCGGCATCCACCAGTACGATGACCGGCTGGGCGACCGCACCTTGGCCGCGCTGGAAGATGAACAGCGAGAAATCCGGGCCGCGCTGGCCCAACTGCGGGCAATGGACCT
Source organism: Anaerolineae bacterium (assembly GCA_034435815.1). Taxonomy (GTDB): domain Bacteria; phylum Chloroflexota; class Anaerolineae; order B4-G1; family DUEL01; genus SpSt-77. The sequence goes on from DAOTWK010000002.1 coordinate 2,550, forward strand.
CTCCGACTTCCGCCCCGACGCCCGCATTGACCATACCCTCTTCACCCATATCCTGGATTCCTTCGTCCGCTCCTACGAGAAGTTCCAGGGCCACCTCCGGCACCCGAGTGGCTACCTGGAAGAGTCCCTGGGCGGCATCTTCTTGCTCATCGTCCGGGACTTCGCCCCACTGCCGGATCGGCTCCGTTCAGCCCTGGGGCGGGTGCAGGAGACCCCGCGCGTCCTCCGGGAGGGGATGGCCAACATCATCCCGGAGCAGGTGCCCCGGGTGTGGGCGGAGATCGCTCTGGAGCAGACGCGGCAGGCCCCCGGCCTCTTCGTCGGCCTGCTGCCTGCCATCGCCGCCGAGGCCGCTCCAGACCTCCGGGCCGACCTGGCCCGGGCCGGGCTGGCCGCCGCACAGGCCGTCCAGGAGTACGCGTCCTTCATTGAAAACGACGTCCTCCCCCGCGCTGCCGGTGACTTCGCTGCGGGCAAGCCCCTCTTTGACGAGATGCTGCGAGAGGAGCATATGGTGGACTATGACGCCGACCAGTTGCTCCAGGTCGGCTGGGAGCAGTTTCACCTCACCCGCCGCCAGATGGAGGAAGTCGCCCAGCAGATAGACCCCAACCGGTCCGTCCAGGACCTGCTGGAAGAGGCGAAAAACGACCATCCGACGGCAGAGGGATTGCTGGACGCCTACCGGGAGGCGATGGCGGCCGTCCGCCAATACGTGATAGACCACGAAATCGCCACCATCCCAGAGGGGGAAGCCCTGCAGGTCGTGGAGACCCCTCCCTACCTGCGGCCCGTCATCCCCTACGCCGCGTACATGCCGCCGGGCATTCTGGAGGAGCGGCAGGAGGGCATCTTCCTGGTCACGCCTGTGGACCCTAATGCCCCGCCGGAAGTGCAGGAACAGACGCTGAAAGGGCACAACTGGGCCAAAATGCCGGTGACGGCGCTCCATGAGGCCTACCCGGGCCACCACCTCCAACTGGTCTGGGCCAACCGCCAGGAGACCATCCCCCGCCGGCTGGGATCTTTCCTGGCGACGCTCTTCATTGAGGGCTGGGCCTTTTACTGCGAGGAACTGATGGAGAGACTGGGCTACATCGCCGAGCCGATTCAGCGCCTGGGCCGTCTCTCCGACCAGTTGTGGCGGGCCGCCCGCATCATCATAGATGTTTCCATTCACACGCGGGGGATGTCGGTGGAGGAGGCAGTGGACTTCCTGGTACGGGAGTGTCAGTTGGAGCCGGCCAACGCACTGGCGGAAGTCCGCCGCTACACCACCAGCCCCACCCAGCCCCAATCGTACCTGATGGGCAAACTGGCCATCCTGGAGTTGGTGGCAGACTACCGGCGCGCTCATCCGGAGGCCTCCCTGCGCCAGATTCACGACGCCATCCTGGGATGCGGCAGCCTCCCGCCCCGCCTGATGCGCCAGTGCCTGTTAGGGTAGAAGGACGCGGATGAACGCGGATAAACGCGGATTTTTTGTTAATTTCTCTCCACGCTCTCTGCGCCCTCTGCGGTTAATTAGAAATCATCCGCGCCCATCCGCGCTCGTCCGCGTTCCCATAAAACTGGACCCGGCTTTCTTCCCGGCGCTGCTTCTGATTCTCCTCCTGGCCGCCGGTCTGCGCTTCTACCGGCTGGACGCGCAGTCCTTCTGGAGTGACGAGGGGAACGCCATCCGGGCAGCTCAGCGTACCATCCCCCTGGTCATCGCGGCGGCGCGGGGAGACATCCATCCCCCAGGCTATTACCTGCTGCTCCATTTCTGGCGCATCCCTACGGGCGATAGCGAGTTCGCCGTCCGGGCCCTCTCCGTCTACATCGGCCTGTTGACGGTCGCGCTCACCGGGCGGTTGGGAAGACGGATGCTGGGAACCGGCGTGGGGGTGGGGGCCGCGTTCCTGGCCGCCGTCTCCCCTCTGGCCGTCTACTACTCTCAAGAGGCGCGGATGTACGGCCTGCTGGGCCTGTTAGCCGTCGCCTCCACCGACCTCCTCTGGGGTCTCCTCCGCCACCCCCGCCTGCCGACGGGCCTGCTCTACATCCTCGTTGCCGCCGCAGGCCTCTATGTCCATTACTCCTTCCCATTCATCCTGGTCGCCCACAACTTGCTGGTTTTCGGATGGTGGGGGTTACGGGCAGGCAATCGCTGGAGGGGCGGGGCTCGCTCCTCTCCTCCTGAAGACAACCGCCGGGGTTGCCCCTTCGGCGATCCCGCTCCGGGGCCTGCCCCAGGAAGGCAACCGGTAGAGGCAAGCGTTGCGCCCGTCCCAGGAGGACGACCGCAAGGGTTGCCCCTACAGATGTGGCTCGCCCTCCAGGTGCTGGTGGTGCTCCTGTACCTGCCCTGGCTGCCGGCTGCGCTCCGGGCGACGGGATGGCCCTCCGCCGGACGAGGGTATACCCTGGAAGCGGCGCTGCTGGATGTTTTCCGGGTGCTGACGGTGGGCATCACTATGGAGGCGGTGCCGGCCCGCCCGGTGCTGCTCGGCGCAGGGGTTCTGTTGGCCCTGAGTCTATGGCCTCGCCGAAAAGTAGCCCTCGCCGTGGCGACGCTGGCCCTCTGGCTGCTGGTCCCCCTCGTCCTCATTTTTGCCTTTGACCTCTACAAACCGGCCTACCTCAAGTTTCTGCTGGCTGTCCTCCCCCCCTTTCACATCCTGGTAGCGGCGGGCTTCCACAACTCGGTCCAACCTCTCCGTCTCTCTCGGCCCGTTTCCTCCTTCATCCTCCTCACGTTTTGCGCTTTCACGTTTTATGCCCTGCTCCCTTCGCTCCGCAACCTCTACTTCAATCCCGCCTACGCGCGGGACAACTACCGGCAGATTGCCGCCGAAATAGCGTCGCTGGGCCGGCCCGGGGATGGCATCATTCTCAACGCCCCGAATCAGTGGGAGGTCTTCACGTACTACTACCGGGGCGACCTCCCCCTCTATCCGGCACCGTATCATCCGACCCCGGAGCAGGTCGTGGACTGGCTGACGCCGATTCTCTCTTCCCACCAGCGGCTCTTTGTCCTCTACTGGGGGGACCAGGAGGCGGACCCGGAGCGCCGGATGGAGAACCTCCTGGCGGACGGGGCCTACCCGGCCTGGGGCCGCTGGTACGGGCGGGTTCGGGTGGCTCTCTACGGTCTGGGGCCGCTGCCGGAGGAGCCCCAGGTCGCCGTCCGCGCCCGATTCGGCCCGGAAGTACTCCTGCATGGCTACGCAGTCGGGGAGGGCCCTTTCGCTCCCGGGGACGTGGTGCCCGTCACTCTCTTCTGGGAGGCGGAAGCGCCGCCGGGGCGGTATAAAGTCTTCCTGCACCTGATGGACGAGGGGGGGAGTTTGGTTGCGCAGAACGACGCCGAACCCCGGGGCGACCTCTCTCCGACCTTTATCTGGTCGGTGGGGGAGATGGTGACCGATCGGCACGGGGTGTACCTCCCACCGGACCTACCTCCGGGCCGGTACTGGCTGAAGGCCGGGATGTACCGCCTGGATACCGGCGAGCGGTTGCCCCTCTTTCTGGATAGGACACCAGCAGGGGATTCCCTGGAATTGGGGGAAGTGGTGGTTCGTTGACCGGTTGACAAAACCTTATCCCCGTGTTACCATAATTCGGCTTATGCGGACGGTAGAATGGATTGAAGAGAGAGTTTGTCTGATTGACCAGCGGGTTCTGCCCGCCCAATTTCGCATCCTGCGGCTGGAGCCCCCCGAGGAGGTGGCGCAAGCCATTCGGGACATGGCGGTCCGGGGCGCGCCGGCCATCGGCGCTGCCGCTGCCTTCGGCCTGGCGCTGGCCG
>DAOTWK010000003.1:0-2712 GCA_034435815.1 Anaerolineae bacterium
GGCTCCCCCCCGCCGCGCGCGGGGCGGTGGAGTGGACGCCAACCTGCAGGACCTCGCCCCATCCGGCCACCCGCAGCGCGGCCTCCGCCGTAGCGTCTGAAAAAGGGCCGCCGATGTCGCCGACGGGGTACCAGTACTCCGTCCAGAAGAGGGTCTCCCCCGGCGGCAGCGTCGCTTCGTCCCAGAAGGCCGGCATCACCCCGCCGTGCTGTTCTACGTAGGTAGACTTGTCGTCCGTCCAGTTGGACGGGTCTATCGGGTCAGACCACCCCATGGCAAACCCTTTGGCGCCCCGGGCAACGGCGGAGGGGAAGACCCGCGCCACGCCCTCGCGCGCCACCGTATCGTAGACGCCGAAGAAATTGGCGGCTGCCTGGGGATACTCAAAGAAACCCAGGTATCGGTACCAGTACCCCAGACGGGAGAAGTCTACGCCCTGGTGGATGGGCCAGGGGAAGCGACAGTCGGGGCCCATGTGGGTCCATCCAGCGCACGACGGGAAATGGACGTCATCGCCCGTGGAATGGACAGCCATTTCGGGGGCATTGAAGATGAAGCGCAGGTCCGGGCCGACGGTATTTGCAGGCCCGGGTGCCAGCATGCCGTTGATCCAGAACTTGTAGCGGAGGGTGGAAGAGGTCGGGTTCTCCAGGTGGGGGATGACCGCCAGGTAGCCCCGCTCGGCGGGGAGGAAGAGGTCTATGGCCGCGCGGATTCGGTCGGCCGCGTCGGTATCCCGCACCGTCACAGTGATGCCTGCGGCGGAGGTGACCACCGTCCAGGCCCAGGGCTCGCCCCACTCGTAGCCGTGCTCGTCCACCGGCAGACCCCACTCTATGCCGCCGACTGCCAGCCACCAGCCCTGGTTGGGCGGGCCCCAATGGGTCGGTTTAATGACGGGGTTCTGGTAGAGTTCGTTGCTGCCGGTGGCCTTATAGACCATCTGGTAGACCCGCCCACCCAATCCGGGCAGGACGGTCACCCGCAGATAGTCGTTCTCCATCACCAGCAGGGTGTAGGTGACGGGGCGGGAAATGGGGAAGGAGGGGTAACAGGACCAGTCCATCCGGTGGTAGCGGTAGGGGCCGTCCCAGGCCTCTCGCAGGCAGGACGAATAGGGATAGGTGGGAATGGTGATAGAGGCGACCTGAAAAGAGGGCGTCGTCTGCGCGAGAGCGGTCCCGGCTGGAGGGGGCAGCCCCCCAAGGCTACCGACTACCAGGAGCACGGCAACGGCACCCAGAGCGATGCCGAGCGCACATATCCAACGCAGAGGGGATAGGAGAACTCCGGTATCTCGCATGATACTTTGAACAATCGCTGATGGTCTGATTGGCCTTTACCTTGCCGATCCCGCACGGGCATAGGCAGAATACACCCGTTTGAGGTAGATAGCAAGTCTTGTTCTGAGGTTCGGACGCGAATTCAGACCAGGGAGATGGCAGGATACTTCCCCATTGACCAGGCCTAACACCTTTTTATGGGTTTTTTCACCCCAAACCGACCCCTGCTCCCTATAATGAAGTTGTCACCATCGCGGTGACCCGCCCAATCCGTTCAGAAGAGGGGAAAAGAATGCCCATTAGAGCCCAAATCCGACGATATATCCTGGAAAATTTCCTGTTCACCGACGATGAAGCCCGGTTGCGCGACGACGCCTCGTTCCTGGAGGAGGGCATCGTGGATTCCACCGGGGTGCTGGAACTGGTGATGTTCGTAGAAGAGACCTTCGGAATTGAGGTTGCTGATGAGGAAATTCTGCCCGAGAACTTTGATTCGGTGGAGCGCCTGACCCGATATGTGGAAGCAAAAATTCGGGAACCCATATTCGCCGGGGCAGAGGCCGTCGCGGTCTGGTGAGCATGCGCGGGCCCTCCCCGCCGCTTTTCTCCAGCACCGGATGGTCCTCATCGCCGCCGGACTGATGCTGCTGGGCGTCCTGGCCTGCCAGAGCACCCCCTCGCCCACTGAGACCTGGATTCCCCCGTATCTCCAGGCCTTCCTGTGCGGGGGCTCGGCCCGCGTCCGTTGGGCCGAGGCTGCTGATTGGAGCGACATGCAGACGGGAACCCCTGTTGTCCTCCGAAAGCCAGCGGAGATAATGGCTCTCACGGAAGGGGCCCGCCTCTGCCTGGGCGATGGTAGCACGATGGAACTCTCCCCCGGCGCCCGCGTCATCGTTCAGGAGCCCGGCTCGTTTCCCCTGCTGGATGTGACCGTGCTGGACGGGGAGGTGACCCTGATCGCCCAGAAGGCATCCTACCGCATCGGCACTACCGCAGTCTCTATGACCCTCCTGGAGGTGCCCACCCGCGCCCGGGTCCGGCTGAACGGGGGAGCCGTCTATGTGCGCATTGAGGAGGGGGCGGTGAACTGCGCAACCGACGATGAGTCCATCACGCTCCCCACCTGCTGGGAGATGCGCAAGCCAGAGGGAGAAGCCGCGCAGGTTGGTACGTTCTGTGCTACGAGTATCCCTACCCCTTCTCCCACGGCCACCCGCCCGGGTCCGACACCGACCCAGATAGCCTTGCCGTCGCCCTCCCCGTCCCCGGTGTCGCCATCTCCGTCCCCGACGCCGACTACGCTGACCCGGCCGCGCAGGACCATAGCGGCGACGCCGTCGCCCACTTCGGGGACGCCTACCCTGACGCCCACGATGACACCCCTGCCGCCCCCACCGCCGCCTCCACCGCCACTGCCCACCAGCCC
>DAOTWK010000004.1:0-3301 GCA_034435815.1 Anaerolineae bacterium
ACCGGTTCGCCAGGGCCATTCCGACCTACTCCTCCCGTTCGTCGTCGTTACGGCGGGCCGTGCCCGCTCGGATGTTGTTTTTATTATACCGGTTTTGGGCCTTTTGTCAAATTGCAGCGATGGCGAGAGATGTTTGTGCGGCGGCTCATCTGCCGCACATACACCTCTTTCAATGCGTTATTGGTCCGCTAACATCTCCGCTTCTGAAGCCGGTCCCTGGGGCACGTACCACCCCACCGTAGCGTTGGAGCGGCGCAGGACGGCCTGGGCGACCCGCAGGACGTCCTCCGGCGTGACCGCGCTCAGCCGGTCCAGGTATCCCTCAAACCAGGTATAATCGGCGAAAATCTCGCTCCAGCCCAGCCAGAAGGCCTGCCCGGTGACCGACTCGCTGGAGTAGGCAAATTGCGCCCGCGCCTGCTGGATGGCTTTTCGCAACTCCTCTTCCAGAATCGGCTCGGCGGCAATCCGCTCCAGTTCGGCCCACAACCGCTCCTCCACCTCCGCGGGGGTGCGGCCCGCCCGCACCGTGGCCGTCAGCGAGTACACGAAGGGGTCCACCGTGGGAATGAGACTGCCGGAGACGTCGGCGGCCAGTTCCGTATCCACCAGCGCGCGGTAGAGGCGGGAGGTCTTGTTCGTGCCTCCCTCGCCGAAGAGGGTCATGCCGCTGGCTCCGCTGAGGACCGTATCCAGCACCACCAGCGGATAGAAGTCCCCGTCGGTCGGGGGCGGGGTATGAAAGACAACGGTGAAGTAGGCAGTCTGGCCTTCCCCTTCCACCACCACCCGGCGCTCCCCCCGCTGGGGCGGCTCCACCGGAGACGCTCTGTCCGGCAGATTTCCAGACGGAATATCGCCGAAATGGCGACGGATGAGGTCCAGCATCCGCTCCGTCTCCAAATCTCCCACCGCTACCGCCAGCGCGTTGTTGGGGACGTAGTGGGTCCGATAGAACTGGTAGAGGTCGTCCCGCGTCATCCGGAGCAGGTCGCACATGTGCCCCAGCGTCTCGTGGCCGTAAGGGTGGACTCTAAAGGCGGCGGCCATAACCTCCTCGCCCAGCAGGAAGAGCGGGTCGTTCTCCGCCCCCTGCCGCTCACTGATGATGACGGTCCGCTCCGCCTCCACCTCCTGCGGCTCAAAGAGCGCGCCCGTCATCCGGTCGGCCTCAATCTCCAGTTCCAGCCCGATTTTCTCCGCCGGAAGGGTGGCAAAGTAAGTGGTGAAGTCGTACCAGGTGGCGCCGTTCCACATCCCACCTTCGCGGGAGATGGCCTTGTCGGCGGTCCCTTTGGGCCAGCGCGGGGTGCCCTTGAAGAGCATGTGCTCCACCCAATGGGAAATGCCCGTGATGCCCACATGCTCCCGCCCGCTGCCGACGCGGTACCATATCCAGAAACTGGCGACAGGAGCCGTGTGGACCTCTTTCAGGAGGACGGTCAAGCCATTTTCCAGCGTTGTCTTCAGGACGGTCACTTTCACCTCCGTGCCTGTCGTCGGCGGACGACCCACCGAACCACCAGCGAGACGATGACGATAATGAGCGCCAGGACCAGGTAGGGCGCGACCAGAGAGACGATGGATGTAACTGTGGAGATGATGTCCTCTATCGTGCTGACGATGGGGTTGGCCGTGCCGCCGGTGGTCACCGAAAGGAGGGGGCGCCCGGTGGCTTTGGCTGTATGGACTCCACCCGCTATAATCACCCCGCAGATGGCCGCTATAACAGGGTGAAGGTTAATGGTGTGGGTACTGGCCGCAAAGAGAATGGCTCCGGCCGTCGGGCGCACCACGGTCTGGATGACGTCATTGACACTATCCACGGCGGGGATTTTATCCGCCAGGATTTCCACTGCCAGCAGCACCGCCAGGACGCCGATGGTCCACCAACTGCTCAGCCAGGCCCACGGCCCCTGCAGGTCTATCAGCCCATTCGTCAGGCGGTCCACCAGCGCGATGACCAACAGAGGGATGTAGGCATTTAGCCCGGCGGAGGCGGAAAGGCCGAACGCAGTAGACAGGCTGAGAAATGCCTGGACAACGGACATCTTACGCCTCCTTTTGAACGGATAGAACAGAACGCATCTTATCCCTGGACGGGAGGAGTGGTCAGGCTCTGACGGCACTCCACTTCGTTTCGTGCCTCACAACAAGCGACGGGCCTCCAGGTCCGCCGGTGCCTTGTCGCTGCACCGACCGCCTGACCCGCCGCCTCACTCACAACAAGCGACTGGCCTCCAGGCCCGCCGGTGCAGAGGGGACGGTCCCAGTCGCCGGAGTGCCCGGCGATGCTGGGGAGTGCCGTAGCCCTTGTGGCTGGCGAAACCGTAACCGGGGTACTCCCGGTCCATTTCCGTCATCCGCCGGTCCCGCTCCACTTTGGCAACGATGCTGGCCGCGGCAACAGAAAGGCAGCGGGCATCGGCCCGGGGGAGCGACCGTTGCGGAAGCGAAACGTCGGGCAGAGATACATAGTCAATGAGCAAAGCGTCCACCGGCCCCGATAGTTGGCGAACGGCACGGGCCATCGCCAGTCGGGTGGCCGGAAGGATGCCCATGTCGTCTATCTCCTCTACTTCCGCCCAGCCAACGCCCACCGCCAGCGCGACCTCCCGGATCACCCCGGAGAGAGTTTCCCGCTGACGGGGAGAGAGTTGCTTAGAATCCCGCACATCGGCTAACAGGTAGAGCAGGTCCGGGCGCTCCAGGGGCAGGACGACCGCCGCCGCGTAGACCGGACCAGCCCACGCGCCGCGCCCGGCCTCATCCAGCCCGGCAATCCGCCGGTACCCGCAGGCCAGCAGGCCGCTCTCTTCATCCAGGTTCGGCTTTTCCCAGAAGGGCGCGGGCTTGACAGAGAGCGATTCTGGCATAGAATGAAATCACCCACCAGGGTTTGACCGAATTATACCACACTCTCTGCACGGGTAAAATCGGCCCTGTAACAGGGAGAGGCGAGCCCTACCCTGCCCTGCTCGCACTGATTCCAACTCCTGGGGCATATCGGGCCTCAGCAGAAAGAGAGGGGAAATGTCGTCATTCCGCCGGGTCTCCTTCACCCTCTGCCTGAGTTTGGGCCTTCTGGCCCTGGTCATCCTGGCTCTCGGCCCTGCCCGCAGCCAGGCCGATGAAGGGCGCTTCCAGCGTCCTTCGCACCTGAGAGCGCCCCACGCCGGGGCGACCGGCGCCCGGCCCGCCCAGTCCCCCGCCCCCGGCGCCGTCGTCATCAACGAGGTGGCATGGGCTGGAACTGCCGCCAATTCCGCCCACGAGTGGATTGAACTCTACAACACCACCG
>DAOTWK010000005.1:0-1975 GCA_034435815.1 Anaerolineae bacterium
GCCCGGGCCGTATCGGGATAGTCGCCAGTAATCATAATGGTGCGAATGCCCGCTGTGCGGGCCTTCTCCACCGCTGGTCGCACCTCTGGACGGGCCGGGTCCCGCATTGCTACCAGTCCGATAAAGGTCAGATCCCGCTCCACCTGCTCCGGGTCTTGGGAAGTGATCAGGTCATGTGCCCCTTCAGGCAGCAGACGGCAGGCCACTGCCAGCACCCTCAGCGCCTCCCGCCCCAGATCCCGGTTGATGTTCTCTATATGCGAACGCCGGGCCGGCGTCATCGGGACGCTGAAGCCATTTTCCAGAATATGCGTACAGCGGGGCAGGATGGAATCCGGCGCGCCCTTGACGTAGACGATGTAACCGCCCGGGCGCTCCCCTTCCGGCCCGCGCATCGGGCGCCCGTCCATCCGGTGGATCGTCGCCATCCGCTTGCGTTCGGAGTCAAAAGGAATCTCGCTGACCCGGGGCAACTGGGCCTCCACTTCCTCCCGCCAGAGCCCCGCCTTTGCCGCAGCGACGACCAGCGCGCCCTCGGTGGGGTCGCCTACCATCCGGTAACCATCCCCGTCTTTCTCCAGTTGGGCGTCGGAGCAGAGAAGCCCACCCCGCAGGAGAGCCATCAGGTCGGAGTAGTCCTGAGGGTTGATGACCCGACCGTCCACAGAGAAACTGCCGCTGGGCTGGTAGCCTTCCCCGGAGACGTCCACTCGCCTCTCCCCCGCACAGAGGCGGACAACTGTCATCTGATTCTGGGTGAGGGTACCGGTTTTATCGGAGCAGATGGCCGTGGCGGAGCCCAGGGTCTCCACCGCGGGGAGGCGGCGGATGAGGGCGTTGCGGCGGACCATCTCCCGCATTCCCAGGGCCAGGCAGATGGTGACGACGGCCGGCAACCCTTCCGGTACTGCCGCAATGGCCAGGCTGACCGCCGTCAGGAAGAGTTCCACCACCATAGAGAGGTAATGCTGGAAATAGGCCGCCGGACCCGCCCGGAAGAGTAGCCCCAGGTCGGTGTCCTGAATCAGCGTCTCCAGAAAGACGATGCCACAGATAATCAGCGCGCCGATGCCCAGCCAGCGGCCCAGTTGGTCCAGGCGGCGCTGGAGCGGCGTGGCCTCCTCTTCGTAGGACTGGATCAGTTCGGCGATCTGACCCAACTGGGTTTGCATACCGGTGGCCGTCACCACCCCCTTCCCGCGCCCGTAGGTCACAATCGTGCCCATGAAGGCAACGTTGACCCGATCGCCCAGCGCGGCATCCTCCGGCAGGACCACATCGTGCCGTTTTTCCACTGCCACCGACTCCCCGGTCAGCGAAGCCTCATCCACCCGCAGGTTGACAGCGTCTATCAGCCGGAGGTCAGCCGGGACATAGTTGCCGGCCTCCAGAAAGACGATGTCACCGGGGACCAGTTCCCGGGCCGGAATGGTCACGCGGTGGCCGTCCCGCAGGACGTGCGCGTCGGGGGCGGCCATCTTCTTCAGGGCAGCCAGCGCCTCTTCTGCCCGTCGCTCTTGCACCACCCCCAGAATCGCGTTCAGGAGGACGATGGCGATGATAGCAATGGCTTCCTCAATCTCACCCAGGGCCAGGGAGATCAACGCGGCGGCAATCAGAATGAGGATTAGGAAATTGTTGAACTGGTCCAGGAGCATCTTCCAGAAAGTCGGTCGTGGACGCTCCGCCAGTTCGTTGAGCCCGAATCTGGATAGCCTCTGACGGGCCTCTTCTTTTGTCAGGCCGTGCTGAGGATCTGTTTCTAATTCTCTAAAGGCGTCTTCTACGGAGCGCGCATGCCATGCAATCCGCTGGGTCATTTCCTCCTCCGGTATCGTTCCTGCGGTCGTTAGGTTCCTAACCACGCCAGAATTATATCCGACTTTGATGGAATGTCAATCCAGGTGCATTTCAGTTTTACGGCGGAGTGCAGAGGATCGGCCACAGTTGGTCAAAGCGGCGGCTCATCACAGCC
>DAOTWK010000006.1:0-3480 GCA_034435815.1 Anaerolineae bacterium
TGGGGGCAAAGAGGGTGACCAGTACCACGGCCTTGCTCCCGCTGGCCGTGGGCGGCACGTACGGGGATTCCCACACCAGTTCCGCACCGCCCGCGTACACCAGACGGTACTCCTCCCCCCAGTGGCATGTCCCTGTATTCTTGATAAGCCAGGCTTTGTAGATTCTCTGCCCCGGGCTGACGACGGGGACAATCCCCTGCGCGGGGTTATCTTCGTACGTCAGGTCGGCCAGGAACAGCGCACTGTTTGTGCAGTACGGTGGGGAAGGCGGAAGTTCGGGTGCCTGGATGTCTATTTCTATGCGGGACCGGTCCCCAAAGGGATTCCCGGCCGGGTCCCTCATCTGCCACCACCCCTCGTAGTGCCCGGGGGCGTTCGGGGCCGAGATGCGCTCGTGGATTTTGATGCTTTCCCCGATGCCGACGCCCCGGATGGAGAGGAAGGGCGGGACGCCCATCGCTTTGCTCCCGCTGAACGCCCACCGCAGGCCGGTGCCCCAGGCGCAGGAACTTTTGTTCGTAATCGTCCACTCCACAATCATTTGCTGACCGGGAGAGAGCGGGCCTTCCCGGGGGTCCGGGTACCTCCCCTCGTCGGTAACGTAGGCATCGTACCGGCAGGCGGGAGTGGGCGAAGGGGGCACTGTCGGGGTAGGGGTGAACGTCGGCGACGGCGTGACGGCCGGAGTCGGAGTCGGCGTCGCCGTCGGGGAGGGGGATGCCGTCGGGGAGGGGGTGGGCGTGACGGTCGGTGGTGGCCCCGGCGGGTACGTTTTCAGAACCGACATCCCAACGGAGAGCAACATCAGGACGGCCCCCATAATCCAGAGGAGACGGCGGGTGGCGGGAGAAAATGGGCCTTCCAGAGGCAGCCCGTCCAGTTTCCCCTTGATGGGCAGGACGCCCAGGAGAAAGACGAAGAAGCCGCATACGAACAGGATGACCTCAAAGGGCGAGGTCAGAATGGTCTTTAATATCTCTAACATGGCTGCCTCCTGGTCAGACCCCTTTGAACCGCAAAGGGCGCAAACTTGCTGAGAGGGGCCATCTCAGCGCCGGGGTTCGCCCAGCCGGTGTACCCAGGGCAGGCGGTCCTGAACGGCCTGGGCCAGGCGAGCGTCGGCGGTCCAGAATTCCGCCTCTAATCGCTCCGCCAGGGCCAGATAGTAGGCGTCGTTGGCGGCCGGGAGAGAAAAGGCGCGGGCCAGTTGCAAGGCCCGGTGGTGGAGTTCAGCGTCGCCGATGAGTTCTATATCCAGGCGCAGGGCCAGATTCAGTAGCGTTTTCACCTCAGCGGGGGAGAGGTCCCCGTGTGCAAGGTAGCGGTGCAGAGCATTGGTCACTTCGTAGTATAGCAGGGTGGGGGCTATCAGCCGTCGTCCCTCCCGATGCCAGGTCTCCCAGAGGCCGTCGACCTGAAAGGCCATTTCCCCATCCAGGAGCAACCGCAGGAGGAAACTGGCGTCAAGACAGACCGGCGAGTTGGGCATCTCGTTCCTCCCGCATTTCCCGGATGACCTCCTCTGGAGGCGGCAGGGGCTGTCCACCGCGCCGGGCCTGGAGATGAGCCCGGAAGTCCCGGACCTGGATCAGCACATCCTGCCAGGCGGGGCGGACGTGGGCGTCTCTCAGGCGGCGATAGGCCTCCACAGAGAGAATAACGACGCAGGGCTGGCCATCCCGCTCCACGGTGATCGGCTCGTGGGTTTCGGCGGCCCAGCGCATCAGTTCGCCGAAATGGATGCGGGCCTGGGTAGCGCTGACGACGCGGGTCATTGCTCATCCCCTTATTGATTGATGAGTTGCTCAATCAAATTGTACGCAATGCACAGAGGATGTCAAGAGAGGCCCAGACGAAAACGTCCGGGTTCAAAATACAAAGCCTTTCGGGCTACCCAGTCCCCGAGGGGGCTTTGTAACTGAGCCCGACGGTAAACCATCGGGCAAAAGTTTTACCCGAGCCGCCTCCAGGCTCGCGCGGCCAGTTCGCGGGAGCGAGCAGTGATCGCCTCCTCGTCCAGCGTCAGCAGTCGCCGGTCCCGCATCAGCACCCGCCCGGCGCAGATGGTGGCGGTGACCATAGAGGCTTCTATGCCGAAGAGGACGTGCCAGGGCAGATTACCCGCCGTCAACGGAGTCGTGGGGTGGTAATCCAGAAAGACCAGGTCCGCCGCTGCGCCGGGGGCCAGTTCCCCCAGATGCAAATCCGGCCAGAAAACGCGGGCCAGGGCGGCGTTGTTCTCGTAGGCCAGCCGCATCGCCTGGTCGCCGGGCATGGCCCGGGGGTCCCGGCGGGCCAGTTTGTGCACCAGGTACGCCGCCTTCATCTCGGCGAACATGTTGTTGGAGAAGCCGTCGTTGCCCAGTGCCACCCGCACACCCGCCCGCAGCATCTCCTCCACCGGCGCCACGCCGACGCCGTTGTTCATGTTGGACCGGGGCTGATGGGTGACCCAGGTCCTCGTTTCCGCCAGGCGGGCGATTTCGGTGGGGTCCACATGGACGCAGTGGACGGCGATTGTCTGGGGGCCCAGGACGCCCGCATCCCCCAGCCGGTGGACCACCCGCTGGCCGCTCTTGCGGAGGCTATCTTCCTGGTCGGCGGCGTCTTCGGCGACGTGAACATGGAAGCCCAGGCCCAGGTCCCGCGCGGCGGCGACACAATCCGCCAGCGTCTCGTCGGAGAGGGTCAGCGAGGCATGGAGGCCGAAGGAGGCCGCCAGACGGCGCCGACGGTCCGGGGTCAGCGAGCGGGCGAAGCGAACGTTCTCTTCTATGCCGGCCCGCGCGCGCGGGGCGCCATCGCGGTCGGTCACCTCGTAGCAGAGGGAGGCCCGCAGGCCGGCCTCCTCCACCGCCTCCGCGATGGCGTCCAGGCTCCCCTCTATGGCGTTGGGGCTGGCATGGTGGTCTATCAGCGTGGTGGTGCCGTGCCGGATGGCATCTATCAGGCAGACCAGGGCTGAGTAGCGGACGTCCTCCAGGGTGAGGGCCTTATCCAGCCGCCACCAGAGCCGCTCCAGAATCTGGGGGAAGTTGGCAGGTGGTTCGTCGGGGAGCGCCATGCCCCGAGCGAAGGCGCCGTAGAAGTGGGTGTGGCCGCAGATGGCGGCAGGCATCACCAGTTGACCGTCGGCATCCCAGCGCTCCTCTTCCGGGTAGCGCCGGGTCAGGTCGGCGGTGGTACCGACATCGGTGATGGCTTCGCCCTGGATGCGCAGGGCGCCGTCTTCTATCAGTTGGGGGCTACTCCCCAGGGTAGCCAGTCGGGCATGGGTAATCAGCATAATGGACTCCTTTGAACGTGCCAGGCACTTCCGAAAGTGCCTGGCACGTTATAATGGACTCCTTGACGTGCCAGGCACTTCTGAAAGTGCCTGGCACGTCACAAGACGTGCTGGGCATTTCCGAAAGTGGCACGTTACTGGCATGTCAAGTTACCGCTGGGATTTCTCCTGGGATTTCTCCTGGGATTTCTCCT
>DAOTWK010000007.1:0-10520 GCA_034435815.1 Anaerolineae bacterium
GGGAATCCCTCCCTCATCTACCTCCTCAACGGGGCCAATGTGACCCAGGGAATTGTGGTCAAAAAACGGGGCGAGTCCCCCGTCTTTATCCACTCCCCTATTGAGCGGGACGAGGCCGCTGCCAGCGGCCTCCCCCTGATCAATATGGCCCGCTACCATTTCACAGACATTCTCCGGGAGACAGGCGACCGCCTGAAGGCGACGGTGGAACTCTACCGCCGCATCTTCGCCGACCTGGGCGTGCGGGGAGACGTGGGCTTCTACGGCATGGCCGACCAGGGGCAGGCTTATCTCTTTCTCTCCGCCCTGGCGGAGGCGCTGCCAGAGATTCGGGTACGGGGCGAGTACGATGAGAACCTTCTGGAAGTCGCCCGAGCGACGAAGGATGCTGATGAGGTGGCGCAAATTCAGGAAGTCGCCCGCCTGACCTGCGAGGTGGTAGAGGAGACGATTGCCTTTCTGTGCCGCCACCGGGTAAAAGATGAAACCCTCCTCACCGACGACGGTACTCCGCTGACGGTCGGTCAGGTAAAGGAGTACGTTTACCAGTTGCTGGCCCAGCGGCGGCTGGAATCCCCGGAGGGGTTCATCTTTGCCATCGGTCGGGATGCAGGCGTCCCCCACAGCCAGGGCCGTCCGGATGACCCCATCCGGCTGGGCCAGACCATCGTCTACGACATCTTCCCCCGGCGGGCCGGCGGCTACTACTTTGATCTGACCCGTACTTTCTGCCTGGGATACGCGCCGCCGGAAGTGGAGAAAGTGTACCGGGACGTGGTGGATTGCCTGGACGCGGTGGTTGCCGAGGTTCAGGTGGGGGTAGAGGCCCGACGCCTCCAACAGGTGGCCTGCGCTTTCTTCGCTCAGCGGGGCTATCCAACGATCGCGGAGAATCCGGAGACCGAAGTGGGCTTTAACCATCTCATCGGGCATGGGCTGGGGCTGGCCATTCACGAAGAGCCGACCTTCACCGATGTCCCCAGCAACACCCGCACTCTGCAGCCGGGCCACGTCTTCACCGTGGAGCCGGGCCTCTACGACCCGGACCATGGCTACGGTGTCCGCCTGGAAGACGTCCTGTGGATAGATGAGGAGGGGCAGGTCCACAACCTGACCCCGGTACCGAGGGAACTGGTGGTGGAGGTGTAAATGTGCCCGGCACTTTGGGAAGGCCGGGCACATTCTTCTCATCGCGCGGACTGAACAGCGCGGGCGGCGGCTTCTGCCGGGCTCTGGCGGCCCCGGAGGACCGCCTCCAGCGCCGTCTGCAGTAGCGGTCCCAACCGCTCCCGCAAGGGCTGAGGCAAAGGTTCCCGTGCCCCGGCCAGAATCCCACTCAGCACCTCCCGTCGCTCCGCAGAAACCGTCCACCCCGCCAGACCGCTCCGGGTCACCGGCAGATAGCCAGTGCTTTGCGTCCACACCCCGTACCACTCGGGGGCCAGCAACCAGGCTGCCAGCGCCATTGCCCGTCCCTGTTGCTCCGGATTAGCCGTCACCAGCGCCAGGACCCATCCCTCCGCCAGTGCGACCGGACGGCCGTCTCGGGTAGGAATCGGCCCCGGCTCGGCCATTCTCTCCCCCTCCGTCCAGAACCAACGGGAATCCACCACTGCCATCCCCCCCTCCTCCTGGAAGCGAGCCCAGCATTCTTCGGCACTTCCAAGGGATAGAACAACCAGAGGAGAAATGACCCCGGTCGCCGT
This sequence comes from Anaerolineae bacterium, assembly GCA_034435815.1. Classification (GTDB taxonomy): domain Bacteria; phylum Chloroflexota; class Anaerolineae; order B4-G1; family DUEL01; genus SpSt-77. The sequence continues at coordinate 1,707 of DAOTWK010000007.1, forward strand.
CGTCTGGGCGTAGAAATCCAGGACCGCCGTCAGTGGACCTTCCTCCAGCATCGGATTCCCCTCCTCATCCATCAGACGCCCTCCCGCTCCCAGATATTGGATAAAAGTAAAGTCGTCTGCGATGCCGTTCTGTCCGGCGGCGGGGAAGAAGAAGGGCAGCCCGGCAGAGAGAACACCATCCCACGAGACAAGAGGGAACGAGAGCGAGGTCGGAGAGTAGGCCAGATGCTGCAATTCAACTCCAAGGGGTAGGCCGAAGGTGGATTCACCTACCTGACCCAATTTGACTGCAAATGGGAACAGGTCGGCCTCCAGGTCCGGGGGGATCAGACCGTCCACCGGCTGTAGGAAGCCCGATCGGGCTGCCACTTGCAGGTCCGCATGGTCCAGCACCACCAGGTCGGGGAGGACGGATGGGGCGGCGATGCTCGCTGTCCTCAGAAAATCCAGCAGTCCGCCGCGCCCGCGGCTCTTTTTGACGATGACCTGGACCTGAAGGTCAGGATAGGCAGCCCCGAAATCAGCCAGACGATTGGCCAAAAGGTCAGCCCCGGCCTCCTCCCCGTAGGGGCTCAGTTCCTCCGGCAGCCAAACGGTCAGGGTGACCATTAGCGGCCCGGGCCAGGGAGTAGCCGTCGGAGTTGACGGGGGAGGAGTGGGCGTCTGGGACGAAACGGGTGTCGGAGAAGGCATAGGAGCGACGCACGAGGTCACCAGAAGAAGAAGTACCAGGCCGGAAATCACACCCCAAAGTGCCTGGCGTCGCCGCTCATTCTGCATACCGCTGCTCCAGCCAGGGGTCGCCTTCGTTGTGATACCCGGCCTGCTCCCAGAAGCCGGGGCGGTCTTCAAAGGAAAACTCAATCCCCCGCACCCACTTGGCCGACTTCCAGAAGTAGAGGTCGGGCACGACCAGCCGCAGTGGCCAGCCATGCTCCGGGGTCAGGGGACGGTCGTCGTACTTCCATGCCAGCAGGACATTATCGGCCAGGAGGCGCTGAAGGGGCAGATTGGTTGTGAAGCCGTACTCGGCGTGTACAATGACGTATTCGGCGCCGGGCAGGGGCCGGACATAGTTCAGCAGGTCCCGGAAGCGGATGCCTTCCCAGACGGTGTCAAATTTAGACCAGCGGGTCACGCAGTGGATGTCGACGACGATACGGGTGGTGGGAAGGGAGGTGAGTTGTTCGTAGGTGAAACGGACCTCTTCCTCCACTGCCCCGAAGATGCGCAGGTCCCAGTTGTCCAGGTTCTCGTAGCGAGGAACAGGGCCGTAGTGAAGAACAGGGAAGCGTTGGGTCAGCACCTGTCCAGGAGGAAGGCGGGGTCTGGTACTCATGGTGGCTCCTTAGTGCAGGTTCTTCTATTTGCTCTAGCCGGGCTGGGAGGCTTCGCTCTCCACCAGTCTGCGATCGGGTAAGAGAAGGGATGGGGAATTGGTCTTGCGGCGGCAGCCTTCGGCCACCGCCGCAAAATTCCACCTTTCACCCCCTTCCCTTGCCCGCCTGCGGGAGCAGGAAGGGGCCAGGAGCGGGGTGATGGTCTCCTGTCGCTAAATGGCGAGCGAGAGAGCCAGCAGCCACCCGCTTCCTGAAAAAACTTACATTTGTGAGAGAGATTTGGGCAGACGGCTTCACCGCCTGCCCCAGCCCAACATCAGAAGGGGATCTCCTCCTCGGGCATCGGCTCCTCGTACTCCGGGATTTCCTCCACCACCGGAGCCGCTGCCTCTTCCCGCCGGCCCAGGAAGCGGACGGTGTTGGCCGTTACCTCATAGGAGGCATGAACCATCCCGTCCTGCCCGACCCAGGTACGGGGGTTGCCCCGGTCATCAGGCCGGAGGCGACCCTCCACCAAGACCGGTCGCCCCTTAGCGAGGAATTGATTGCAGGTCTCCGCCAGTTTGCCGAAGGCGGAGATGCGGAACCAGATGGTCTCTTCCTGAGGCTTCCCGTCTTGGCCTGTCCAGCGGCGGGTGGAGGCCACAGAGAAGGTTGTCACTGGTCGCCCATCAGGCAAATACCGCATCTCCGGGTCCCGTCCCAGATGTCCAGCGATGATGATCGTGTGGAACATATCTCCTCCTTTACCTCGGTTGTTGGTACATTGTAGGCTGGTAATTTGATAGACGGGTCAGTCTGCCAGGCCCTCGCTGATGGAAAGGGCCTTCTCGGCGCCAAAGTCGGCGGGGATCTTGTGGATTTCCGGCGGCCGAATGTAACGGGCCACCATACCGGCCGTGTCCGTCACCCCCAATTGCTCAAAAAGGAAGATAAACTGGGCCTCCAGTTCCTGCCCCACCGTCGCCCGGACCTCCTCCGGCAGGTTCCAGAGTTCCCGCTTGAAGGGGCCCAGGGCCTTCTTGCGCGCCTCGTAGAGGAACTGCTCCTCAGTCTTGCCCTCTTTCCAGTCGGCGGCATGCTCTTTCCGGAGGTAGGCGTATATTTCCTCCCGCAGGTCGGCGGGGAAGAGGGCGTGGTCGTAGAGAAGGTTCTGGAACGCGGTCGCCAGGTGGATTTCCGCCGTCCCCACCTCGGGGAACTTGTGGAACGCCTCCGGCGGCAGGGTGGAGGCGCCGTGTTGAACCGCGCCCGCCAGGCCATACTCCTCCCGGGCCACCCGGCTGAGCCGCTCCAGGGTGTCAAAGTCAATCTTGACCCGTGCCAGCGTGCCATCAGGAAGGACGACGCCGCCATGGGAGGTGCCGGTCTGGATGCTGAGTTTGCTCACGCCGGGCATCCCCGGCGGCAGGGAGCCATTATAGCCGTTCATGAAGGCCCGCAGTTCCTCTTCGGTGGTGTTGTGGCCCCCCACCTCGCCGATTTCGCCGCCGACGGAGACCGTCACCCCCTCTGGCTCCAGCCCCCGGATGAAGCGGGTGAAGTGGGCACAGACTTCGTAGTTCGTCCGCTGCTGCTCGGGCACCGTCGGGCGGCTTAGGTCCACCAGGGTAGAGGTATCTATGTCAATGTTGAAGAATCCGGCAGCGACGGCTTCCCGAATGAGGTCCTCCACCGCACCCACTTCAGCGTCCCGGGCGCTGGCGTACTTTTTGGCGCTCACCTGGAAGTGGTCGCCCTGGAGGAAGAGGGGACCCCGGTAGCCTTCGCGGATCGCCGCGCCGATGATGACGGTGGCGTATTCGGCGGGGCGCTGGTCGGTGTAGCCGATTTCGGAGCGGGCAATCTCAAAAATCATCGCGCCGACGTCCCGGGCCAGCGCGGCGCGAAAGACAGCGCGGGCCATATCGTAGGTCAGGGTGCGCAGGTTCATCGCGGGCACAGTCCAGTTCGTGGAGGTCGCGCCGCGCCCCCGGGCCATATAGAGGTCGTGGATAGAGGCCGGGCGGATACCCAGGGCCTGTCCGAGTTCCCAGAGGAGCGCGCGGGCAGTGGCCCGTTCCTCCGCATCGCCGAACACGGCAGCGTAGACCAACGAGTCCAGCGCCGGGCCGCGCAGGCGGGCCTCGTTCAGCACCCGCACGCGCGCCCCTTCCAGAGCGACAATGTCTTTGAGTTCATCCAGCCATTTTCTCGCCATCAGCGCCTCCTGGTGAGAATTTTCAGCACGAAGACACGAAGTCGAAGAAATCAACAATTAACTTCGTGTCTTCGTGGTTTTTAAAATCACTTAATCTCCGGCCAGCGGGTCCAGTCGTAGCCGATGGTGGGATCGTCGTGGGGGATGCGGCCCTCATCGGTCCCGTCGTATTCGTTGGAGGTGATGTAGAACATATGGGCAGGGCCTTGGAGGACCCGATAGCCGTGGGCCACGCCCGGAGGGATTTTCAGGACGACGGGAGGATGGCCGTCCCCCAGCAGGAATTCCTGCAGTTGCCCGTAAGTGGGGGAGTCGGGGCGGGCATCGTAGAGGGCCGCCCGGACCGTCCCGCAGGCCACGTACCACCAGTCGGTCTGGCGATAGTGGATGTGCCAGGCTTTGGCGACGCCGGTGTGGCTCATCGTGTGGCTCCACTGACCGAAGCCCTCAGAGAAAAACGGATCGCTGGCGCGGATGATTTCGCGGAAAAAGCCGCGCTCGTCGGTGTGGGTAACCAGAGGTTTGAGTTCTACGCCGTAGATCACGAAGAAAGCCTCCTTCAGGCCCAAGAGGTTATCGCCTCCTTTAAAGCAGCGCGGATCAGAGGCTTCATATCCAGATAACGGGTCCACGTCCAGACCACCTCGCGGACCCGCAAATCCTCATCCCGACTCAGAAGGAGCTGGCCTTGAAAGACATAATACCGGAATCCCAGCGGGGCCCGGTTCAACACCCGGACATCCACCGGCAGCGGGTGCCCGGCCTCCCGGAGCGCCCGTTCCGCCATCCCGGCCAGTTCCAGCGCCCGGTCGGTAAAATCCGCACCGTCCTCCAGATAGACGGCGATATCCACATCGTGAAAAGGCAGGTCTTCCAGGAAGGAGCCGTAAAGATAGGCGAACCGGATGTCCGGCTGGGCTTCCAGGACGCTTCTCAGGGTATCCGCAATAGACTTCCGCTCCTCTGATGTCTTTTGATGTCGGTGCACTGAAGCGAACAGATTCTGTTCCATACTTTTGAATTATATCCCGCTCCGGAAAATGGGCAAGCGGAAAAGCCCGCAGAAAAATTCGCGCCTACCTGCACCGATCCGCGTCCTATCTTCCCTGCCAGCGGGCCAGGGTGACGGCGCCGTCTTCGGTCACCCGGCGGGCCTGACCGTCTACCGTCACCAGCCAAAGGTCGCCCCGGTAGACTACCAGCACCCGCCCGCCTGCCGGGTCCCAGGCCACCGCCGGGTACTCCAACCCCGGCTCCCGGGCATCCTGCGGGAAGAGCAACCGCCGGTCCGACCCATCCCGGTCCATCCGGTAGAGGTCGTAGGTACTGGTCTGGGAGGCGTAGGGGACGCGGGCCCGCCCGAAGAGAATGAGGTCGCCATCCGGTGAAAAGGACGGCACTGCCCACATCCCTGCCTCCGGGACCAGTTTCGCCTGCAGGAATGTCTCCGAAGCTGTCACGACGCCCAGGGCATAGATGTCAAAAACGGGGCTATCTTCCGGCGTCTCCCCAGTGGGGGAAGGGCCGTGCAGAACGGTGACCAGAAACGCCCCCTCCGGCGACCAGGAGAGAGTCGGGACCCAGGCCCAGGGGGCATAGGTGCGGAAAGGCGGGAACTGCACCAGCGGTACCGCCTCCGGCCTGCGGGCGGAGAGGTCCACCAGGCCCACCTGGTCGGCGCGGGCGTAGGCCAGCAGGGTGGGCTCTTTGCCCTCCCCGACGGGGGCCCAGGCGAAGGTCGTCCCCCACCAGCCATAGGTGCCGCCCGCCGACGGCCCCAGCACCCGACGGCGGTCCCGGAGCCGACCGTCGTCCTGGGGACGGGCCACAAAGAGGTCGTTGGCAGCCTCCCAGCCCGGCGGCGCCTCGCGCGGCGCGCCGGTGGAGTACGCGATCCACCGCCCATCTGGCGACCATGCCGCCCAGAGAACATTCTGCTCCGGCAACCGCACCGGTTCGGCCCCCGGAGTGACCGTATCTATCATCCACAGGGTGTTCAGTACGCCGGCCTCCGTAGCGGTGCGGGTGAAGAGGAGCCGGGAGCCATCCGGCGAGAGGTCAAAAACCCGGCCGTCCAGGTCTCCTGTCGCCGTGAGGCGGCGGCGGCTGCCGGTGGTCCCCCGCATCACCCAGGCGTTGTGGGCGGAGAGATAGGTGACGGTGCCGGAGATGGGCACCGACGTCACCTCCTCCCGCGCCCCCACCAGCAGAATCTCGTTCTGGGGCTCCTGGACGGTGACCCGTCGGGCCAGGCGCCGCTCCACCTCCACGCCGTCCTCCAGAGTGACGACGTAAGTCAGTTCCTCCACACCGTTCACCCCGGCCCGCAGGAGGCGGGTCTGGCCGACCGGAACCGTTGCGTCCCGTACCGTCTCCCGGCCGTAGGGGAGGGTCTGCTGGACCATCTCGGTGCGGACCTCCACCCGCACCACCCGGACCGTCATCCCCTCGGTCAGGAGGACGGTCTCCGGCGGGACGACGCGGTCATCCTCGTCCAGCGTGATGCCGGTCCGCGCCAGCAGTTCCCCCACCGTCTGGGCGTCGGTGGTCAGGGTGCGGGTCTGGCCGTCGGCGACCAGGGTGACGCGCACGGGGCCGATGGGGGTGCAGGCGGCGAGGAGGAGGAAGGATACGATGAAAGATGCAAGGACACAAAGAGGCAAGGGAAATCGGTGAGAATCTGCATTCATCGGCGTCTCATGATTTCCAGAGCGCGGCCGCGAAAGTCCTCTATCCGCTGGTAGCCGTGCCGTTCCATATACTCCTGGACCCCCTGGCAGACCTCCCGGAAGACCTCCAGGCCCCGGTAGTAGACGGCAGAGCCGATGCCGATGGCCGTGGCACCCACGAGAATCATCTCCACGGCATCCCGGCCATCGGTGATACCGCCAGTGGCGATCACGGGGACATCCACCGTCCGGCAGATGTCGTAGACGCAGCGGACGGCGATGGGGCGGAGGGCCGGGCCACTCACGCCGCCGGTCCCGTGAGAAAGGACGGGCCGGGCGGTCTCTATATCCAGGATCAGGCCGGGCCCCAGACTGTTGACGGCGGTGATGCCGTCCGCGCCCGCCTCCACCACCGCCTCGGCAATGCGGAGGATGTCGGTCACGTTGGGGGAGAGTTTCACCAGGACCGGGATGTCTGTGTTGGCCTTCACCCGACGGGTCACCTGCGCGGAGACGTAGGGGTCGGCGGCGAACATGCGCAGGTACTGGTCGTCTATGTTCGGGCAGGAGATGTTGACCTCTATCAGGTCGGGGCGGGCCTCGGAGACGTAGCGGGCGATGGTGCCGAAGTCGTAAATGGTATCGGCAAAGATGCTGGCGATGACCGGCACCCCCAGGGGGGCCAGTTGCTCTTTGGCAGCGCGGATTTCGTCCACCATGACCTCCACGCCGGGGTTGGAGAGACCCACGGCATTGATCAGGCCCCCACCCCACTCCACGATGACGGGATTGGGATAGCCATCGCGGGGAGCCAGGCTGATAGATTTGGTGGTGACGGCCCCGGCACCGGCGCGGGCCACTCGCACCAGCACACCATGGCTCAGCCCCAGGATGCCGGAGGCCAGCACCGTAGGGTTGGGCAACCGGACACCACACAGGGAGACAGAAAGGTCTGCCATTCCACCGTCCTCAGATTCCGAGCCGTCGGAGAAACCCTCAACGGATGCTTATACCATCGGAAGGGGAGAATGTCAAGCGTTCTTTTGACCATATTCCACTTTCGCGGTATATTTATCGGTGGCCCATGACTTCCGATTCTTCTTCTCCAGGAGGCCCGATGGACGACCTGGCCCGTGCCCGTGATGAATGGGGGAAGCGAACCCTGGAACCGACCCTCCGGCGGTTCCCCGAACGGCAGGAGCGGTTTGAGACCCTCTCCGGTATCCCGCTGGACCGTATCTATACCCCGGCCGACGTGCCAGTGGATTATCTGCGGGACCTGGGGTTTCCCGGCGAGTACCCGTTCACCCGAGGCGTCCAGCCGACGATGTACCGGGGGCGGCTCTGGACGATGCGTCAGTACGCCGGGTACGCCACCGCCGAGGAGTCCAACGCCCGCTACAAGTACCTGCTATCTCAGGGGCAGACCGGGCTCTCCGTTGCCTTTGACCTCCCCACCCAGTTGGGCTACGATGCAGACGACCCCATGGCCTCCGGCGAAGTGGGCAAAGTGGGGGTCTCCATCAGCAGTCTGGACGACATGCGCGTCCTCTTCAACGGCATCCCCCTGGACCAGATCAGCACCTCCATGACCATCAACGCCCCGGCGGCCATCCTGCTGGCGATGTACATCGCCGTCGCCAAAGAGCAGGGGGTGGACCCCAAACGGCTGCGCGGCACGGTCCAGAACGACATTCTGAAAGAGTACATCGCCCGAGGCACCTACATCTTCCCGCCCCGCCCCTCCATGCGCCTGGTGACCGACCTCATCCGCTACTGCGCGACGGAAGTGCCGGAGTGGAACACCATCAGCATCAGCGGATACCACATCCGCGAGGCCGGCTCTACAGCGGTGCAGGAAGTCGCCTTCACCCTCGCCAATGGCATCGCCTACGTCCAGGCGGCCATAGAGGCCGGTTTGGACGTGGACAGTTTCGGGCCGCGCCTCTCGTTCTTCTTCAACGCCCACAACGACTTTCTGGAGGAGGTGGCGAAATTCCGCGCCGCCCGCCGCCTGTGGGCGCGCATCATGCGGGAGCGGTTTGGTGCAAAGGACCCGCGGTCCTGCATGCTCCGCTTCCACACCCAGACGGCGGGCTGTACCCTCACTGCGCAACAGCCGGAACTCAACGTCGTCCGGGTGACCCTCCAGGCCCTGGCGGCAGTCCTGGGAGGGACCCAGTCCCTCCATACCAACTCCCTGGACGAGGCCCTGTGGCTCCCCACGGAGGAGTCGGTCCGCATCGCGCTGCGCACCCAGCAGATTATCGCCCACGAATCAGGCGTCGCCAACACCGTAGACCCCCTGGCCGGCTCCTACGTGGTAGAGTACCTGACCAGCGAGATAGAACGCCAGGCCCAGGCGTACATTGAGAAGATAGACGCGATGGGCGGCGTACTGGTCGCCATTGAACGGGGCTACATCCAGCAGGAGATTGCCGATGCGGCCTACCGCTACCAACAGGCAGTGGAGAAGGGGGAGCGGATTGTAGTGGGGGTCAACGCCTACCAGGTAGAGGAAGAAGGCCGTCGCCTGAAGCGGCTGGTGGTGGACCCGGCGGTGGAGGCCCGGCAGCGGGAGCGGCTGGCCGCGCTGCGGGCCCGC
>DAOTWK010000008.1:0-9225 GCA_034435815.1 Anaerolineae bacterium
TGCATCAGGTCATACACGCCACCCGTCGCCTGAATCAGGTAGTGGACGACATCTTGAACGTGTTCCTCATTGAAGCGAACAAACTGGAACTGAGCCTGGGGCCTGTTTCCCTGCATTCCCTTGTCCAAAACGTAGTGCGCAACATTCGCAATCTGGGCCCGGAACGGCGGTTGACCTTTGAGTTTGAGGGACTGGAGGCTCTTCCCATGATTATGGGGGACCCCCAGCGGCTTTTCCAGGCCCTTTGGCACGTGGTCAGCAACGCCGTCAAGTATACACCCGACGGCGGCACCATCCGGATTGCTGGGCGGGTGGTGGACCACACTGTCCACCTGAGCATCCAGGATACCGGCATCGGGATTGACCCGGCAGACCGAGAACGCATCTTTGACCGGTTCTACGTGGTGGAGAACACTATGCTCCATCATTCCAGCAAGACGGCCTTTAAAGGGGGCGGGTTGGGCCTGGGGCTCAGCCTGGCCCGGGGAATCATTGAGGCCCATAAAGGGAGAATCTGGATAGAAAGCGAAGGGCGGGATGAAGTACGCCTGCCCGGAACCACCGTCCACATCCTGTTGCCTCTGCCGGAATCTTAAAAATTGAGGTGGCTATGCGTCCCCAACCCACTTCCCGCATGTGCTTCGTCTGCGGCCGCGAAAACCCCTGCGGCCTGAAACTGAAGTTCTACGAGGACCCGGAGAACCAGGTCGTGCAGGCTGAGTTCACCCTTCCAGAGGCCTACCAGGGCTATCCGGGCATCGCCCACGGCGGAGTGATCGCCGCGATTCTGGACGAGGTCTCCGGGCGGGCCGTCATGCTGCACAACTCCCCGGAGACCTTTATGGCAACTCTCCGCCTGACGGTCCGCTATCGCCGTCCCACTCCGACGGGCACGCCCTTGGTCGCGGTGGGGTGGGTGGAGCAAATCGGCGGGGCAGGCGCCAAAGTGGCCGGGCAGATTCGCCTGCCCGATGGCACCGTCACTGCCGAGGGAGAGGCCCTGCTGGCAACGGCCCCCGAGGAATTCCGCGCCCGCTGGGAAGCGGAGCGCCCCTACTGGAAAGTGGAATAACGGGAGAAAAGATGCCCCGATGCATCGGCATCCGGCGCGAGGATAAGTCGGTCTGGGAACGGCGCGTCCCCATTATCCCTCGGGACGCCCGCGCCCTCCAGGAGCAGTACGGCCTAGAGGTCGTTGTCCAGCCATCAGAGATTCGGGTCTTCTCCAACCAGGAGTATCAGGCCGCCGGGGTCGCGGTCCGCGAAGACCTCTCCGGTTGCGACGTCATCTTCGGCATCAAGGAGATTCCATCGACTCAACTCCTGCCGGGCAAGACCTACGTCTTCTTCTCCCACGTCATCAAGGGCCAGCCGTACAATATGCCCATGCCGCGCCGCCTGATGGAACTGGGCTGTGTCCTGATTGACTACGAAAAGGTGACGGACGAGAAGGGCCGCCGCCTCATCTTCTTTGGCCGACATGCTGGGTGGGCCGGCATGCTGGATACCCTCTGGGCCCTGGGCCGACGGCTGGAGTGGGAGGGCATTCCCAACCCCTTCGTCGGCGTGGACCGGGCCATCCATTATTCGGACATGGAGACCGCTCGCCAGGCCGTACGGGAGGTGGGCGAGCGCATTCGCGCACCGGGGCTCCCCCCTATCCTATCCCCGCTGGTGGTGGGCTTCGCGGGCTACGGCAACGTCTCCCAAGGCGCACAGGAAATCTTTGACTTGCTCCCTTCCGGGAACTGGCGCCGGAGGACCTGCCCGCCCTCTTCGTGGAGGAGCCGGATTACCACACTCTCTACAAAGTGGTATTCCGGGAGGAGCACATGGTGGAACCGGTCTCCTCGGAGGACCGATTTGACTTGCAGAACTACTACCAGCATCCGGAGAAGTACCGCTCCCGCTTTGCAGCCTATGTGCCGTATCTGACCGTTCTGGTCAACGGCATCTACTGGGAGGCCCGCTACCCCCGCCTGATGACAAAGGCGTACCTGCGGGAACTGTTCGGCGCGCCCGCGCGGCCCCGCCTGCGGGTCATCGGCGACATCAGTTGCGACGTAGAGGGGGCAGTGGAGTGCACCGTCCGCGCCACCGACCCGGGCAACCCCATCTACATCTACCACCCTCGCACCGGGCAGACGACCGACGGCTGGGCCGGGGAGGGGGTAGTGGTGATGGCGGTGGACATTCTGCCCAGCGAGATGCCCCGGGACGCGTCGGTGGATTTCAGTGCCGTCCTTTGGAAATTCGCCCCCGCCATCGCCCGCGCCGATTACACCGTCCCCTTTGAACAACTGGACCTGCCGCCGGAGATCAAGCGAGCGGTCATCGTCTATCGGGGGGAACTGACGCCGAGCTATCGGTACCTGGAGGCGTATCTGTGAGGATGGGTTTTTGCGGCGGCGGGCGGCGAAGCCGTCCGCCGCAAATCCTGCTCTTTACTGTGGAAGAATGCTGCACAGGGTGCATATTCTCAATCCATCGTTATTCGTAGACCCGGATGGTCCTCAGATTTTGCGGCCGGTGTCGTTGCAGTAGGTGCACGGATACCACTTCGTTTCACTCCCGTATGTCTTCCGTTCCCCACCCTCGCCCTTGCAATCCTGACATGGGACAGAGCCCCATCCACCGCACACCGGGCAGGTGATTTCTCTGACGTTCATGACGTTCTTTCCTTTATCTGTTCAGGTGGTTCTGTTGTCTTTGCAAGCATCCGGCGCAGTAAGACCAGCAGGGCTTCCTCGTCGGCGAAGGGGAGGGGTTCTCCCTCCGGTATGGGCCGCAGGTCGCCGCGCAGCGCCCCCGGCTCGGCCGAATCGGCCAGCAGACGCAGGATGAAAGTGTGGATGGCGCGCAAGATTCCTCCGAGGGGTGCCGGGCACCTACAAAGGTGCCCGGCACCCGTTTCTTTATCGGTTGCGCAGCACCAGCGGGAGGTAGACCTTGTACTGGATGGCCGCGGTCCGGAAACTCCAACGGTAATCGCTGGCAAGCGCATTGCCAGCCAGGTCGCGTACCCCCGTTGTCACGGTGACCGTGTACCACTTTACCGGCTGCAACGGCTGCCGCAGCGCCACAATCGCCTCCCGCATGGTCCCGTCATAAGAGACCCGGACCGGAACCGGCGCTCCGCCTTCGGCTACCATGCGGATCGTCTCGGTGTTGACCGTGGCAGCGGTCAACGGCTCGGAGAACCGGATGATGGCGAAGGGCGGGAAAAGCGGGCCAACGGTGTCGCTGTAGACGGGGGTGGCAATGGGCGCCACATCCACCGTCCCGGATTCCGGCCGTGTCCACCGTACCTGAAGACCTGGTGGCGCGAGGGCCAGTAGATGCCGCCGCCGGTGCTATCTACGTAGGAACTCATCGCAGGCAGGTTGACCACCAGGACGGCGTTCTGGACCGTTTCGGTCAGCGTGCTGATGTAGGAGACCGCATAATCGGTCGTACCTCCGGGGCTGGCCCGCAGCGGCCCGGCCACCCGCACCTGGACTTGGTGGGCCGTGTTCCCTGACCAGTCGGTGGCCCAGGGGTCAAAAAGGACCCGGTCGCTTACCCGGTTGCCTTTACCATTGGGGTTCAGCGTGGGGTGATACGGCCCGGTGGGATCGCCCCACCAGTTGTAGGTAGCGGTGATGACGCCGCCGGTGCCCACCTGATTGACCCCCAGGCCGGTGTTGGCCAGGATGTCGTTGCCCGTACCCGGCGCTCCTCCCAGAATCACCTGCGCCGCGCCGGTATTCTGCACCCCGTCACCGCCGTTGAGTATCACCCCTGAGCGGATCATCCGCAACGTAGCGGTATCTCCCTCCACCAGCACCCTGTGGCTGCCGTTGCGGACCAGGGAAACCTGGGTCATGGTCACCTGCCCGCCCGAGGTCAGGTGAACGCCGTATACCTTGTTTTCCGCAATCGTGTCGTTTTGCAGGATAACGGTGCTGCCAGCGCCGGTGATGCATAATCCAGCGTCTCCCCCGCCGTCGCCGATGCCGGTGAACAGGGTATCGCTGACCACCACGCGGCTATTCGCCACGACTATGCCGTATTCCGGCGACCCATGCCAGAGCGCGCAATCCCGCACCTGACCGCTCTCCAGGCGCACCTGGCCGGTCAGGACATTGCGCACGGTGATGCCGGCGCGAAAGCCTGCCGTGTTGGCGATGCCGGCGTAGCGGACGGTGACGTAGCACAGATTGCCCGTGCCGCCGTCAAAGACCAGTCCTTTCCACTGCCAGCCGTTCGTGTTCGTGACCGAGGTGAAGGTGATGGGCTGAGTGGCCGTCCCGACTGCTTCCAGGCGATCCTGTATCCGCAGTTCTACGGTATCGCCCCCCTGTACGAAGACTCCCGGCTCAACGGTCAGGGTGGCGCCAGGATGAACGGTGATGTCGTTGAGCAGGATGTAGGGACTGCCCGCGAGGGTCCAGATGGTATCCGTGATGATGTCGTCGCTCACGTTGGTACTGAGGGGGCGCGCGGGGGGTGCCGTCTGGGGAGCTGCCAGGCCGATTCGGGCGGATATGAGGCTCAGCGCCAGCAATGTCAGGGCGGCCAGCACCAGGGCCAGGCCCGATAGAAGGAAGGGCCAGAACCGCGAAGTCCCGAAAGCGGCAGCAAGTTGCCGCAGACCAAAGGGTAGCCGTTTCATTGTTCAGGAAGGGGGGGCAAGGGGGGATGAGGGGGTCAAAGTCGCCCCGCAGGCGATTGCCGGAATCGTTGGTTAAGCCGCACTACCGCCAGGCGTGGCTGGCGATTTCCACTCCCTCAAAAAATGGGGGCACAGGTGAAACTGTGCCCCCGGTGGATGTCAGAGACCCTTGCTACTTGCTAATACCGCAGCAGCGCTCCGATGCCGGCCCGCTCCAGCAGCGGATGGTGGTCCACTACCTCTATCTCCCCCCCATCCTCCACCACTTTGGTGACCAGCGCTTCGGCGGCATCGGGGATTTCGGCAAAGGCGCCGCCGCAGAAGGGACAGCGGTCCATTTCCACGGCCGTCAGGTAGCTGCAGGAGGTGCAGCGATAGCCCGGGGCGTGGAAATCCCGCAGGATAATTAGGGTGCGGATACGGCCCTCATGGGCCGCGCTCAGGGTATCGTCCAACCCCAGGACACCTTCCCGGCCTTTTGCGGCTGCCGTCACTACCGCTTCCACCATTGCTGCCTCTCGCTCTTTCACCACCCGCTGGAGAACCTGAAGGGACCGCTCCCGCAGCGTGCGCCCGCTATCAGCGGGACTTCCGCTCATCGTGCCGACCACCAATTCCTGCAGCGCCTTGGGCAACAGGTCGCGGAAGTGGGAGACCGTCGGGTCGGTGCCCGCCAGGATGATTTGTCGGGGGTTGTGCTGGCGCCAGAACTGCTCCACGACCCGCGCAGCCTGGCGGAGATTGCGCATTGCCACTTCTTCCATATGACGGCTGCCGGACGGGGCGCCGCCTCGGCGCTCAGCGCCTCCGGAAGAGCCCCGCCCCCGCTTCAATTTCTTGACTTCTTCCCCCTCAAAAATCTCCTCGTGAACCGGTTCGCCCAGATGGAAAAGCAACACCCGGACCCCTTCCCGGTTCACCACCGCCACTGCGTAGCGCTCATAGGTATCCAGCAGGGCCGCCAGAGGGGAGATGTACGGCCGACGGGCCACCGTCACTCCGGAGTTCACCGGAAGGGGCAGAATGTAGGCGCGCCAGAAATCCGCCGCCGCGCAGGAGAAGACAGCCACTCCCCGCCCCGACCAGTCATATTCGTGTTCAAAGTACCGCTGTACAGCCTGGATGTCCTCAGGCGCGGCCTGGCCCTCCGCCTGCTTCAGCATATTTCGCAGCGAGAGCAGATACTCCTCGCTGGTATGCCGGGTCGGGTCCACATCCAGATAGACGCTCAGGATGGGCGTCTCGGCCTGGAACTGGGCCAGATTTCGCAGCTCGGTTTCGTCTATCATCGGAGTTCCTCCACGTTCGGGATTGGCCACAGAATCCCTCAGAATTCCGCAGAAGTTCCTGCGTGCCTCTCTGCGTGATTCTGTGGTTTATGGACTGAGCAGAAGTCAGCGCGGGCGTTCTCCTAAACGGACGGGGATGTCCATCTGCCGCCCGTCCCGCAGAATGGTCACCGTCACCTCCTGCCCCACCTCGGTCTCCCGCACCAGATAGGCGATGAGGTCGTTGAAGTCTTCTATCCGGTGACCGTCAATGGCGATGATGATGTCGCCGCCGACCCGCACCGTCGTCCCCAACGCCCGCACGGACTGGGTCCCGCCGCGGATGCCCGCCCGGTCGGCCGGAGTTCCGGGCTCCACCGAGGAGACCAGGACGCCATAGTTGACGGGCAGGTCCAGCACCGAGGCCAGTTGGGCCACGGTGAAACGGTTATCCGAGACGATGCCCAGGTATGGGTAGCGGTACGTCCCTTCGGAGATGAGCCGGGGAACAATGCGTTTGACGGTGTTCACCGGCACGGCGAAGCCGACGCCCATGTTCCCCCCGGTGGTGGTGCGAATGGCGGTGTTCACCCCCACCACCCGCCCCTCCGAATCCAGGAGGGGGCCTCCGGAGTTGCCGGGGTTGATGGCCGCGTCGGTCTGGATGATTTCGGGATTGGAGAAGGAGCCGCCGGTCGCCGTGGTGACAGTGGGCAGCACCCGCCCCAGCGCGCTGACCACTCCCACCGTCATTGTCCCCTGGAGGCCGAAGGGGTTGCCGATGGCGATTACCCGCTGGCCAACCTGCAGGGTATCCGAATCTCCCAGTTCCAGCGGAACTGCGCCCAGCGGGAGGTTCTCCACGCGCAGGACGGCCAGATCGGAAAAGGGGTCGGAGCCCAGCACCTCCGCCTTCCGCAGACTCCCGTCGCTGAAGGTAACCCAGATGGTATCGGCCCCTTCTATGACGTGGTGGTTGGTGACGATGTGTCCCTCGGTGTCAATGAGGAAACCGGAGCCGCTTCCGAAGATGCTGGCTTCATCCCCTGTTCCGGCCGCCACATCAATGTTGACGACGCCGGGGTTGACCCGCGCGTAGAGATTGACCAGCAGCAAGTCTTCGGCGGTCGCTTCGGCGACCAGGGAGTCCGGCAGCGGGGTCGGTGTGGCGATCACCACCTGCACCGGCGCGCTGGCCGGGGCACTTGTCTCCGACCGAGGGGTCAGAGTGGGGAGGGGAAACGCACAGGCCAGGGCCATCAGGAGCAGAAAACCCACTCCCAGCCAGAGGCGCGGGGAGCAGGGCACACGTCGCAAATTGCATGTCGCAGGGCGCATGTCACAGGGAGCAGGGTGCATATTCTCACCTATCGGCCTGGATTGGCGGAAGGAGACCATTTCTGCTATGATGCCGCCAGTAACACTATCACGAGATTGTGAAGATGGGACGAAGACATTGTGAAGGTTCGGTGAATAGACTCGGAAATCGGACGCGGATGAACGCAGATGAACGCGGATTTTCTAATGTGGATGCCTGCTCTTCTCATCGCTATTCCCGATAAAGTCTAATCTCTGCGCGCTCTGCAGTGAGTCACGATCGCGCAGCCCGGTGAAGGCGAGCCAGTTCCTCAAAGAGTTCCCGCTCCCGCGCGCTCAGCCGTTGGGGGACCTGGACCTGGACGACGACGTAGAGGTCGCCCCGACGCTCGGCGTTGCCGGGGCGGGGCATTCCCTTCCCGCGCAGGCGGAATTTGGTTCCGCTGCTGGTGCCGGGCGGGATTTTCAGCGCAACCGTCCCGTCCATTGTCTCCACCGGCACCTCGCCGCCCAGGACGGCGGTGTAAAGGTCCACCGGCAGGTCCCGCCAGAGGTCGCTCCCCTCCACCCGGAAGACGGGATGGGGCTGAACGGTCACCTTCAGGTAGAGGTCGCCCGGGGGGCCGCCAAAAAGGCCCGGCTGGCCCAGCCCGGCGAAGCGGATGCGGGAGCCGGTATGGGCCCCCGGCGGGATTTTGACCGTAACGATGCGCCCATCGGCCCGCTCCACCTGCCGGGTGGTGCCGTGGAAAGCCTCCTCCAGGGTAATCTCCACCGGCATCTCCACATCCTGGCCCTTTGCGGTGGAGGTACGGCGGGTGCCGGCGCGTGGCCGGGTGCGCGGGGTGCCGAAGAGAAACTCAAAGAGGTCCCCCAGGCCCCCTGCCTGCCCGAAGATTTCGTCCAGGTCCACGTACTGGGCTTGTGGGCCGGCCTGCCCGAACCACTGACGGGCGAAGTCCTCAAATCCACCAGGGCCGCCGCGCGCCTGCCAGCGGTTCCAGTCAGCGCCGAACTGGTCGTAGCGGCGGCGCTTCTCCGGGTCGGAGAGGATCTCGTAGGCCTCGTTGATCTCCTTGAACCGCTCCTCGGCAGCCTTATCGCCCGGATTCATGTCCGGGTGGTACTGCCGGGCCAGTTTGCGGTAGGCCTTCTTGATCTCTTCCTGCGTCGCGTTGCGGTCAACGCCGAGGATTTTATAGTAGTCTTTGTATTCCATATCCGTCTTGCATATTCCGTTTCGTGCCCTATGCCCTCACTCGGAATCCCAGCCATTTCTCCAAACTGCCGACCGCCTTCAGGACAGGGCTCGGGGGGACGAAGCGGACGCCGAAAATCCGCCAGCGGATGAATTCCACAATGACCCCGGCGTCCTCAACGGTGTCCATATAGGCGAAGTCGGTGCGCAGAGGGCCCAGGCCCAGCCGCCCCCGCACCCAGACGGGGTATCCGGCTCGGGCCAGCCGGTCCGCCCAACCGTCCACGTCCTCCACGAAGAAGCCGACGTGATGGAGGACGGGGCGCCCTTCAGGGTCCACGCTCCCGGTGTAGAAATCGGAGCCGTCCAGCGGCTCCAGCAGTTCCAGTTCCACGCCCTGGTAGCGGGCCAGGGCCATTTTCCCCCGCACCCACCGTTCCTGACCGCGCTCCCGCCAGAGCCGGGGGGCACCGAGGGCAATGAAGAACGGGCCGATGCCCTGTTTCGTCAGCGCATCGGCCGCGTTTTCCACATCCGGCACCACCAGGCCCAACTGGTGGACCTCCGGCAATCCCCATCGTTCCCGGAAGGGGCGGGCCAGATTCCCAACGGCAGCTCTAAAGTCCGGCGCACGAAGCAAATCTTCCAGGAACATCTATCACCCCCCGCTTCAATTGTATGCCCGGACACAGGGTTTGTCAAGGCCGGGTGTCCTCCAGGTGTATTTCAGTTTTATGGCGAGTTGTGGGATAATAGGGGGTAAACAAAGCGGAAAAGGAGGAACGATG
>DAOTWK010000009.1:0-11632 GCA_034435815.1 Anaerolineae bacterium
CGGCCCACCCGCTCCAGGCTCGCCGGGCTGACCTTGTCGGGCGTGTCGCGGGTCGTGTGCCAGTACGGGTAGTCAAAGTCAATAATGTCCACCGCCGGGATGCCCAGCCGGACGAAGGGGATGTGGTCATCGTAAACTGCCCAGCGGTACTCCGGGATGAAGGTGGTGGTGTAGCCCAGAGTGGCCGCAAGGTCCCAGAGTTCTTGCTGGAGGGCCGGGTCGGAATTGCGCTCGAAGTAGAACTGCTGGTCAGCGTCGCCGACCATATCCACCAGAATCATCGCTTCGGGGCGGACGGTGAGGTTCGCCGCCATATACGAAGAGCCGACGCACCACTCCCAGCCGTCCAGGCCGCCGTTGTCCTCCGCGTCAAAGAAGACCAGCCAGACCTGGTGGCGCAACCGGTCCTTTTCCAGGACGCGCGCCAGTTCCATCAGGACGGCTGTGCCAGAGGCGCCGTCGTTGGCTCCCAAGACGGGCTGAGAGGGATCCTCCTGGTCGGCGGAGCGGCGGGTGTCGTAGTGCGCGCCGAGGATGACCACCGGCCCTTCCCCGGCCCGCCCGATGATGTTGCGGATGGGCGTATCCCGGTAGGTGAACTCCTGGGTCTCCACGGCCCAGTCCCACCCTTCCAGGTGGGCGATGATAGCGTCTCCGGCGGCGCGAATGGCAGGGGAGCCGGTGGGCCGGGGCCCCAGGGCGCACTGCTCCAGGACGTGGGCATATGCCTGTTCGCCGCTGAAGGTGCGGGGCGGCGCCGACCCGCAGGCCGTCAGGAGAAGCAGTGCGAAAGAGATTAAGAAGGTGCCAGGCACTTTGGAAGTATCTGGCACCTTTCCCATCCGGCTATCCGACAAATTTCCCATCGCGATAGAAGAGTTCTCCGTCCACCCAGACCTCTCCGCCCTCCCGCATATCGCAAATCATGTCCCAGTGGATGGCGGATTCGTTACGGCTGCCGGTCTCCGGGTACCCGGCGCCCAGGGCCAGGTGGAAGGAGCCGCCGATTTTCTCGTCAAAGAGGATATTTTTGGTGAACCGCTGGATACCGGAGTTGGTGCCGAAGGCAAACTCGCCCAAGTAGCGGGCGCCCGGGTCGGCTTCCAGCATCTGGAGGAGGTACTCCTCGTTTTTGCGGGCCGTCGCCTTCACCACGCGCCCCTCTTCAAACCAGAGTTCCACCCCATCCACTTCCCGCCCGTTGGTGACGGCAGGATAGGTGAAGCGGACCCAGCCTCGGGCGCTATCCTCCACCGGACCGGTAAAGATTTCGCCGTCGGGCATGTTGTTGCGACCGTCGCAATTGATGAACACGCGGCCCTCAATGGAGAGAATCAGGTCAGCATTGGGGCCGGTGATGCGGACCTCCCGTTTCCCTTTCAGCCACTCCACCAGCCGCTGCTGGCGCTCGTGGACCTCCCGCCAGCGAGCGACGGCATCATCGCCGTTGCAGAAACAGGCGCCATAAACGAAGTCCTCGTAGTCCCGCAGACTCATGTCCGCCTCCTGCGCGTAGGCGGCAGTGGGGTATTGAGTGGCGACCCATTTCAGTTCGCCCGTGGCGCCGCGCTGCAGGTAGGTCTTGAGGATGGGGGCCATGGCCTGGCTGCGACGCCGCTGGCGGGCCGGGTCTATCGCGCTCAGTTCGCGGGTGTTGCGGTCGGAGCGGATGCTGATGATGGCGTCAAACTGCTCTATAACCAGCCGGCTGAGGGGGGAAATGAAATCCAGTTGGGCATCGGAGGCCAGGCGGAAGAAGGCCTCCTCCGCGCCAGGCAGGCCAACCAGCAGATAGGGGTGGCCGCCGGCCCTCAGGACCTCTTCGTAGATGGCCAGCAGCAGTGGGGCTGCCTCCGGCATCCCCTGGATGGCAACCAGGTCGCCGGGCTGGATGGAAGTGGAGTATTGTACCAATACAGCGGCCAGTCGTTCTGCACGCGGGTCTGTCATCATTTGCTCCTTGGGAGAGATCGCTGGCGGGAAGAGTGTAGCACAATTCCGGGGTTTGGCAAGCGGAGGGGAAGGCAGGAGCCTACGCCGTCTGGAGGGCGTGAAGGAGAAGCCGAATGGCCCCCTCTACGTCCTCTCCGTCCACCATCTCGCTGGGAGTGTGGATGTACCGACAGGGGATGGAGAGACAGCCGGAAGGGACGCCGGAGCGGACCAGTTGCATTGCG
Source organism: Anaerolineae bacterium (assembly GCA_034435815.1). GTDB lineage: Bacteria > Chloroflexota > Anaerolineae > B4-G1 > DUEL01 > SpSt-77. The sequence continues at coordinate 2,178 of DAOTWK010000009.1, forward strand.
GCCGCGTCCGTCGTGCCCCGCTCCAAGACCTCCATCTGATAGGGGATTCCCGCCGTCTCCGCCGCGCGCACCAGCCACTCCCGCACGGTCGGGTGAGCGATCATCCCAGCATCCTGAACTTTGATCGCCGGACCTTTCCCCAGTTCCACCGCCATGGGCCGGCTCTCCGGCGTATCCCCCGTCCCCGTCACATCCACTGCAATCGCCATATCCGGCTCAATCCCATAGGCCGCCGTCCGGGCGCCGGAAAGTGTTGTCTCTTCCTGGACGCTGAAGACGAAGTGGACCTCGTGGGGCGTCGGTCCGAGCCGCCGCAAGGTCTCCACCAGGACGGCGCAGCCGATGCGATCGTCCATTGCCTTGGCGATCAGTCTTCGGCCCTGGACCGCGAAGGGCCGCTCAAAGACGGCCGCATCTCCTACCCGCACGGGGCAGTCATCCCGAGCGGTAGCGCCCACGTCTATGTATAGTTGCTCAAAAGTCGGAGCCTTGTTCGGGTCTTCCCGTTTCTCCGACCCGATGACGCCCAGGGTACCGTTCTCAAAGCGGACACGCGCACCCAGGCAAGTGAGCGGGGAGACGCCGCCGATGGGGGTGAACCGCAGGAAGCCCTTCTCGTCTATGTAGGTGGCCATGACGCCGATTTCATCCATGTGGGCCGCCAGCATAATGCGGCGCCCGTTGCCGGCCCCTCGCCGGACGGCGACCAGACTGCCCAGTGGGGTGACCCGGACCTCGTCGGCCAGAGGGGTAATCATGGAGCGCAGAAGGGAGCGAATGGTATCTTCAAAACCGGACGGCCCGTAGGCTTCTGTTAACTGACGGATCAAGTCATTCACAGTTTCCTCCTTCGGAGTGTTTTTGTTCCTCCCACCAACTTTGCCAGCGCAGGGTATCCGGGCCGAAATCCTGCCCGGTGACCGTTTTCAACGCAGAGAGAACAACCCAACGCACCTCGGGATTATTATCTCCCAGGGCCCGGATGAGAGCGGGGACTACCTCTTCTGCAGCGGGTAAGGCACAGGCAGCAAGTACCAGAGCCATACCGATCAACAGCCAAACCCATCTGGGTCCTCCCCCATTCATTTTTCTCCTTCCCCACCTGAGCAGAGGCAAACCAGAGCATCGGCGAAAGGAGCATTGTTTACATCCTTTCCAGGACAGCGGGAGTGAGACGGATCAGGCTCTCCCGCATCAGCCGGACGGTATTCTCCAGGTCCGTCGGCGAGAGCAGGCTAACAGGGCTGTGGATGTAGCGGCAGGGGACAGCGACGGTGCCGCAGGGGACCCCCTCGCGGGCCAGGTGGATGGCGCCGGAATCGGTGCCGCCGATGCCTGGCTGTTTAAACTGATAGGGGATGCCCAGCGCTTCCGCTGTCTCCACCAGCAGCTGCAACAGGCCCCGGTGAGCGATGAACGTGTGGTCCATCACCGTAATCGCCGGTCCTTTGCCCAACTCGGATGTCGGACTGACATCCTTCTTTTTGGGCAGGTCATCGGCGATGGTGCCCTCCAGGGCAAAGGCGCAATCGGGGCGGCTGGCGTAGGCGGCGACGCGCGCGCCCCGCAACCCGACCTCCTCCTGGACGGTGAAGACAGCATACAGGTCGTGGGGAAGCCGTTCGCCGCGCACCAGTTCCGCCAGGACCGCGCAGCCGGCCCGGTCGTCAAAGGACTTCCCCTTGACCAGCGCGCCCACCGCTTCAAAGTGGGTGGCAAAGACCATCGGGGTGCCCAGGGGGGCCAACCGCTGGGCCTCTTCTTTTCCTTTCGCCCCGATGTCCACCAGCAACTGGTCTATCTTGACGACTTTCTCGTCCTCCCCCTGTTCCAGGAGATGGACGGGCTTCAGGCCGATGATGCCGGGGATGCGGTCCGGCCCCACCCAAACCTGAGCGCCAGGGAGGACCCGGTCGTCTATGCCGCCGATGGCGCGCACGCGCAGGCCGCCGGAATCGTCGTGCCCCACGACCATCAGCCCGATTTCATCCATGTGGGCCGTCAGCAGGACGCGCAGACGGTCCGTGCCGGTCCCCTCCTGGAGGACGTGGAGGTTCCCCAACGCGTCCACCCACATCCGGTCGGCGTACCCCTCCAGGGCCCGGCGCAGGACCTGCCGGACTTCTTTTTCGTGGCCCGAAGGGCCGAAGGCTTCGGATAATTCCTTCAAAAGTTCCACGGTTCGCCTACCTGAGGTTTGCTTTGCTCAATCAAGCAAGGTGAAGGGAAAAAGCGCCAGCGCCGTGCCTCCGGTAAGAAAGCTGGAATACCCTCCCGCAAAATTCTCCGTACGCTCTCGTCCGAGAGGTCATAGTCCCAAAGAAACGAAAGCCGTTTTCCCATCTACTCGTCTTCCCATCGGGGCCGGAAGTCCGGCTCCAGCCCAGCCGCGAAGAGAGCCAGCAGCCGTCCGGCCCGCTCCACGTCCTTCAGCGACACCGTCTCCACCGGCTGGTGCATGTAGCGGAGGGGGACTGAGACAAGGCCAGTGGGCACTCCCTCGCGGCTCACCTGAATGGCCCAGGCATCGGTGCCGCTGCGGCCCGGAATGGGGTCTATGTGGTAAGGGATTTCGTTGGCCTCGGCCGTCTTCTTCAACCGCTCCACTACCCCCGGATGAAAGTTGGGCCCGACGCCAATGGCGACTCCCTCCCCCAATGGGAAGGTCTGATGGTTGGGCACTCCGGCCTGCCGTCCGAAGGTGACATCCACCGCAACGGCCATATCCGGAGCGACGCCGTAGGCAGCGGTGGCCGCGCCGTAGAGCCCCACCTCTTCCTGGACCGTTGCCACAGCAACGACGTCCCAGGCATGGGAAGTACGGGATAGGTGCTCTAGGGCCAACGTCAACACCGCCACAGAGACCCGGTTATCCAGGGCCTTGCCTGCCAGCAGGCCGTTTTTCAGTTCCACGGCCTCCCGCCGGAAGGAGATAGGGTCACCCACCCGGACGACCGCTTTCACTTCCTCCTCCGAGAGTCCCACATCCACGAACAGTTCCTCCCAGGGGAGGGTCTTATCCCGCCGGTCGGGGGGGACGACGTGGGGCGGGCGCATGCCCACGATGCCGGGGAGGTCTCGCTGTCCGTGGACAACGACCTCCGTTCCTGGCAGGATGCGCCGGTCGGTCCCGCCGACGCGGGCGATGCGCAGGAAGCCTTTTTCTATGCCGGTCACCCGCAGGCCGATTTCATCCATATGGGCGGCGAACATCAAGGTTGGGCGCGGCTCCGGCCCGGAGCCGCGCCGACGGCCGATGAGGCTTCCCAGTCCGTCGGTTTGAATCTCATCCACCAGTGGAGCCCAGAGATCACGCACCAGGGCCCGCACCGGTTCTTCGTGTCCGGGCAGGCCCGGTATTTCCGAAAGTTGTTTCAGCAAATGGAGCGTTTCCATAAGACGTGAAGGACTCCTTTATCGGGTAACCTCACCACGGGCAGGGGTTGGGCTGTTCTCAGTGGTAATCTTTTCAGCACGCGTGGAGGGCGGGTGGCACTGGCGTACGTCCCGCAGGTGTTGAGGTGGGAGCGGGTGTCCAGGTCGGGCTTGCCGTTGGCGAGGTTATGTCGGTGGGCGCCAGCGACAGGGTGGGCGGCGGCGGCGTGGGGGACACCGGTGTCTCCGTCGGCGTCGCGGTGGGTGTCGCTGTCGGCGTAGGGGTAGGGGTATCTGTCGCCGTCGGCGTGGAGGTAGGAGTATTTGTCGGCGTGGCCGTCGGCGTCGGCGTGGCCGTCGGTGTCGGCGTGGAGGTGGGCGTTGGTGTCGTCGTCGGCGTTGGGGTGGGCGTGGGTGTCGGGGTCGATGTGGACGTGGGGGTGGGGGTATAAGTCGGCGGCCACCATTGGGTCGGCGTCGCCTCCAGCGTCGGCGTCGGCGGAGCGGGCGTGAATGTCTGAGTGGGGGTCTCTGTCACGACAGTTGGCACCGGCGTGGGACGGGCAGGGGTAGAATACAGGTAGAGAAGCGCAAACCCCAGGCAATAGCAAGGGATGGTCAGCAGAATAATCCCCAGCAGGGTCATCTGTAGGGGGGTTAAACCCCATCTGCTCCGTGGCTCGGCGTCCATACGGCTTATATGATAGCACGAACCGGAGGGGTTGTCAATGGCGCCGGGCGCGCCCGGTGGAAACGGTACCTGTCAAATCAAATGATAATGTTACCGAGTGTGAGTGGTTCTCTCAAAAGATAATGTGACCGAATGAGAAGAGAGGGAGAGCGTATCTGGAGCGCCTGCAGGGTCGGAAAGACGTCTTTCATCGCTCCAGGGGTGGCATTGGGCAAGGAGAATAACTCCTCTACCAGTTGATAAATCTCTTCGCGTAGTTGCAGTGGGTTGATTTGCTCCCGCAGCGCCAGCAGTTCTTGCTGTTGCTGAGCGGGTAGAATTCCCGTCTCGCGGAGGCGGCCCAGGGGAGGGCGCGCCGCGTCAAAGCGCCGTTTCACTCGGGAGGAGCGTCTATCCGCCGCTGGGAGGGTCTCTTTGACCATTCACCGCATCACCGGCTGGAAGAAATGGAAATACAGCCGAACCTGGCTATAGATGCGGTTCACCCAGAGGGTCTGGGCGACCGTGTCCAAGCGGTCGTATCCCAACAGGCTGCGCACCAGCCATCCATTGCGCTGCTCCACGAAGCGATGATCATTCTTGTGATAGGGGCGGCTGCGGGTTTGAGTGAACTGGCAACCTCCGGTAACATTTTACGTGATGGAACGCAACCTGTTTGCCATTTCACCATCTCATGCTATAATTTAAGCCGTTTTGAGCCACAACCCACCTGCTCTTACAAGGAGGCTGCCCTTGTTAGAACAATTCACCTTTATCGGCTTGCTCTTCCTTGTGGCTGCGCTCTTAGGTGTATTGCCCCCTGCTCTGGCCTGGCTCCTTCGGCCCAAAAAGCCTCATCCCCGCAAAAGCGAACCGTACGAATGCGGCATTTACCCCCACGGTGAAGCCTGGGTCCAGTATAAGGCTCAGTACTATATCTTTGCCCTGGCCTTTATGATCTTTGACGTGGAGGCGGTTTTCCTGTTCCCCTGGGCGCTCATCTACAACTGGCTCCCTCTGTATGCGGTGATAGAGGGTGTCCTGTTCCTCCTGCTCCTGCTGGGGGCCCTGCTCTACGTATGGAAGAAGGGCGCGCTGGAGTGGGCATAACGGAATACGAGGTACGGAGTACGCATATGGACTGGCTCACCCATCTGCTGGCTTTTCTCTCCAACGCCATTGTCAACATCGGCGCCTGGCTCCAGGGAGTGTTGATGGGCTGGGGGCTTCCCGAGCCCTCGGCGCTTCTGGTTGTCCGGGCCGTCGGCGCGTTGGCCGTGGGTTTCTTCCCCCTCATCGTCGTCATCTTCCTCATCTGGGCCTACCGGAAAATCGCCGCCCGTATCCAGGGGCGGCTGGGCCCTAACAGTTCCGGCACCTGGGCTGGCCCCTGGGGCATCCTCCAGACCTTCGCCGACGCCATCAAGATGATCGTCAAAGAGGACATCCGCCCGCAGGGAATTGACCCCATCCCCTACAATCTGGCCCCGATGCTGGTCGTCTTCGCGTCGGTGATGCTCTGGGCGGTCATCCCCTTCGGCCCTGGTGGCTCCCTCATCGGCACGGACCTGAGCATTGGCATCTTCTACATTCTGGCCTTCGCCTCGGCCGCTCTCTTCGTTTTCCTGATGGCCGGCTGGTCGTCCAACAATAAGTACGCCACCGTCGGCGCGTTTCGCGCCGTGGCCCAACTGGTGGGCTACGAGATCCCCCAGTTGCTGGCCGTTCTGACGGTGGTGGCTGTCGCCGGGACGATGAAGATGCAGGGCATCGTCGGCGCGCAGAACGTCATTTTCCTGGTCGCGATGCCGCTCACCGCGTTCATCTTCTATATGGCCAGTCTGGCCGAAATCAACGCCCGCCCCTTTGAATTGCTGGAGGCGGAGTCGGAATTGGTCTGCGGCTACTTTATTGAATACAGCGGGATGAAATTCGGCATGTTCTACCTGGCCGAGTTCATGAACTCGGTGGCAGTTGCGGCCGTCTTTACCACCCTCTTCCTGGGCGGCTGGCGGGGGCCGTGGGTGGACCAGGCCCCGATTCTGGGGACCATCTGGTTCTTCATCAAGATGGGGCTGGTCATCCTGGCCTGGATGTTCATCCAACTCACGCTCCCCCGGCTGCGGATTGACCAGATGCTGAACTTCAACTGGAAGTTCCTGACGCCGCTGGCAATTCTTAACCTCTGTGTGACGGCGCTGGTGAACAAAGGGATTACGGAGGCCTTCCCCGGCGGCGCGCCGGTCTGGACCCGGGCGGGGATTCTCCTGCTCTCCAACATCCTGACCGTGCTGGTAGTCTGGGGGATAAGCGCCCTGGGCCGGCAGCGGGAGGCGCGGCGAGCCTGGCGGGCAGCCCAGGCAACCGAACTGGAGGTGACCGCATGACCATCACGCTCTCCCATGTTCTCTTCGTCCTCTTCGGCCTGATGGTGCTGGGCGGGGCGATTGCCGTCGTCACCGTCCGCAACCTGTTCCATGCTGCGCTGTGGCTGATGCTGGTCTTCTTTGGGATGGCGGGCTTCTACGTTTTGTTAGAGGCCCCGTTTTTTGCCGCCGCGCAGTTGTTTATCTACATGGGCGCCATCGGCATCCTGATTATCTTTGCCATTATGCTCACCCGCGCCTTTATGCGCCAGCCGATGCCGCGCGCCAACGAGCAGTGGTGGTTGGCGGCCCTGCTGGCGGCGGTGCTCCTGGGCGTGATGGTCTTCCTGATCCTGCAGAACATCCGCCCCGACATTATGGCGGAGGCGGTCCCCGAGAACACCATTCACATTCTGGGGGTGACGTTGGTGGACCCCACAGGATATGCCTTGCCCTTTGAGGTCGCCTCCGTGCTGCTGGTGATGGCCCTCATCGGCGCGGTGACCATCGTGCGGGAAAGGTAGCGGGACGCGGATGGACGCGGATGGACGCGGATTCGGAAGTCTGCGTTTTTCTGCGTGGATTTGCATTCGTCCGTATTCGCTGTATGCCGTTGAGGTTGTCTCCTGATTGGGTTGATGTATAATGTGATGTATACTCTTGGGGAGGCATTGGTATGGTGCAGATGGTTCGCAAGCAAGTTTATCTGGCGTCCCATCAGGAGGCATTGTTGAAGCGACTGGCTCGTGAGCGTGGGGTGACTGAGGCAGAGATCATCCGGCAGGCGGTGGAGCAGATAGAGGCCTGGGTGCCCTTCCGGCCTGATTTGAGGGCCTGGGAACAAGAGCGGAAGTTCCTTGACCATCTGTTGCAGCAAGGTCCTGTGGCTGGCAAGCGGACTTGGCGACGCGAAGACCTTTATGATCGGTAGAGTTTTTCTGGATACAAACGTTCTGGTATACGCCTACGACCGTTCGGAACCAGAGAAACAGCAACAGGCCATCCGTGTTCTGGATGCTCTGGTGATGGGGAAGCGCGGCGTGATGAGCACTCAGGTGCTGGCTGAGTTCTTTGTTGCTGTAACGCGAAAAATAGCGGCTCCTTTGACCGTTGAGGAGGGGTACGAGCGGGTTCAAAATTATCTCCGGTGCTGTATGGTGCTGAATCTAACCGGCCTTGTGGTTCTGGAAGCGATTCGGGGTGTATGGGATCATCAGTTTCATTTCTGGGATGCAATGGTCTGGGCCACGGCCCGATTAAATCAGATTCCAATCGTCTTCACCGAGGATGTTCCGAACCGTGAGGTGGTGGAGGGGATCCGTTTTGTGAATCCCTTTGCCAGTGAATTCCGTTTAGAAGATTGGGTGTGAACTTCTGCCGATGAACCGGCGAATTTTCCTCGGAGGCCTGCGAGTTTTGCTGGTCCTGGTCTGCCTCTACCTTCTGCTGGGGCTGGGATTCCACATCGGCTGGAAGCAGGCGCAGGAGACCTGCCGGGCGGAAATGGCCGCCCGCAGCGAGTTTGTGGAGCCAGAGGGGTTCTGGGGGCCCCTGGCCCTGGCCTTTGACCTGACCTGGTGGCCCATCTACGCCTGGGCGAACGATTATCACGACGGCACGATTTTCGCGACACCGTGTACGCATTAACGTAAAACCGCAGAGAACGCAGAGAGCGCAGAGAGTTCAAGACCTTTGCGCCCTTTGCGTTCTTTGCGGTGAGACTTTAAAGCAAAAGAGGGACTTCAGAGGAGGAAAGGCACACGATGATCCCACTCTCCTGGTACCTCATCCTGGCGGCTGCCCTTTTCTGCATCGGCACCTACGGCGTGCTGGCGCGGCGGAACGCCATCGCCATCCTGATGGGCGTGGAACTGATGCTCAACGCCGTCATCCTCAACTTGCTGGCCTTCTGGCGGTACGGTGAGCCGGCGACGGCCGTCGGTCAGGCCTTCGCGGCCTTCGTCTACGCCGTCGCGGCGGCGGAGGTCGCCGTCGGTTTGGCTCTCATTGTCGTCATCTACCGCAGCCGCCGGACCACCGACATAGACCAGATCAACCTGCTGAAGTGGTAGGAGCGACGATATGGACCCTCGCCAACTGCTGGAACTCCTGACCGTCCTGATCCCGCTGCCGCCGTTCCTGGCCTTTGTATCCATTATCCTTTTCTTCAACCGCTGGAAGCGGCTGAGCCACTCGGTCGCCATCGGCGCGATGGCCCTCTCCTTCCTGATGGCCCAGTACGTCTTCTGGACGGCCGTCGGCTGGGGCGGTGAGGCGCTCTACGAGCATCCGGTCGCTGTGAGCATCCCGTGGCTACCTTCGGCGGACGTGGCGCTGGAGATGGGAGTCTTCGTGGACCCGCTGACGGCCATCACCCTCTTCTTCGTCTCCATCACCTGTCTGGCCATCTTCGTTTACAGCGTGGGCTACATGCACGGCGACCCGCGCTACAGCCGGTTCTTCGCCTACATCAGCCTCTTCGCCACCGGGATGCTGGGGCTCACTGTTTCCGACAACCTCCTGATGCTCTTCATTTTCTGGGAGATTATGGGCCTCTGCTCCTACCTGCTCATCGGCTTCTGGTTTGAGAAGCCGTCGGCCTATCGGGCGGCCATTAAGGCCTTCCTCACCACCCGCATCGGCGACGTCATTATGCTCATCGGCATTGCCTACCTCTACACGGAGACGGGCACCCTCAGTTTTGACGCCATTCTGCGGAACAAGGAGGTCTTGCACGAACTGGCGATCACCCCCTCGGTGATTCCTGCCCTCTCCGTCGCCGCGGCGGTGGGGCTCCTGATTTTCGCCGGGACGGTGGGGAAGTCGGCCCAGTTCCCGCTCCATGTGTGGTTGCCGGACGCAATGGAGGGTCCCACGCCGGTCAGCGCGATGATCCATGCCGCAACGATGGTCTCCGCAGGCGTCTATCTGGTGGTGCGGATGTTCCCGCTCCTGTCGGTAGGGCTGGAGCACGCCGTTGGGACGCCGCCGATGCAGGCGATGGCCGTCATCGGGACCTTCAGCGCGGTCTTCGCCGCCACCAT
>DAOTWK010000010.1:0-5635 GCA_034435815.1 Anaerolineae bacterium
CCCACACAGCCGCCCACGCCGGAATGGCCGTCACCGGCGCCGTGTTCATAGAGACTCTCTTCAATTATCCAGGGATGGGTCGTCTCATTTTTGAATCCGTTACTGCGCGGGATTACCCCGTCATTCAGGGGGTCTTCCTGGTCGTCTCCGCCGTGGTGCTGACGGCTAATTTGCTGGCCGACCTGCTCAACGCTCGGCTGGACCCTCGGATCCGGGGGGTGGGATGATACGGCGCCTTTCCGCCGAGATGAAATTGGGTTTTGGGGTGCTGGCCCTCTTCGGCACAATTGCCCTGCTGTCGCCTGTTTTGGCACCCTACGACCCCCATGCGTTCAGCGGCCAGCCGCTGGAGCGGCCCAGCCGCGCCCACCTTCTGGGCACCAATGACGTTGGTCACGATATCCTCAGCGAACTGATCTACGGCGCACGAGTCTCCCTCACAGTGGCGCTGGCCGCCGGGGCGGGTACTGTTCTACTGGGCACACTGGTCGGCGGGGTCGCCGGATACGCTGGAGGATGGCTCGACCGTCTCCTGATGCGCCTGGTTGATGGGATGATGAGCCTCCCCCGTCTTCCGCTGCTGATTCTGCTGGTGACCTTTCTAGGCTCCGGTCTCCCTCAGACTATTCTCGTCATCTCTCTTCTCTTCTGGCCGACAATGGCCCGCGTCGTCCGCGCCCAGGTCCAGAGCCTCCGGATGCGGGGGTACGTCCGAATCGCTCGCCTCTTCGGAGCCACGCATCCTTACATCTTCTTCAAGCACATCCTTCCTCCGATCGGCCCCCTGGTCGTCCACGGGATGGTCACTTCGGCCGGCCACGCAGTAGCCATGGAGGCCGGCCTGGCCTTCCTGGGTTTGGGTGACCCGACACTGAAAAGTTGGGGGCTGATGATCCGCTTCGCCCTCAATCTCCCCGGTCTCTTCCTGACAGACCGCTGGGTCTGGTGGGCTCTGCCTCCGGCTCTCTGCATCACCCTACTGGTTCTGAGCCTGACCTTTGTGGGGATTGGGCTGGAGCGGGGCCTCAATCCCCGCTTGAATCATCGGGGGTGGCAATGATGCTCGTGGTCCGGAATCTGCAGGTAACGTTTCCCCTGAATAGAACAACGAGCATTCGGGCCGTGGACGGCGTCTCCTTCGGGCTGGAGCGGGGAGGCGCGCTGGGCATCATCGGCGAGACTGGTGCAGGGAAGACAACCATCGCTCGGGCTCTTCTGGGCCTCCATCCGCCGGAATGCGTCCGGGGCTCTATCCGACTAAACGGCGAGGAATTGGTCGGCCTATCCGAGGAGGCCTGGCGCGCCGTCCGCTGGCGCCGGATCGCGTTAGTCGTCCAGTCGGTGGGGACGGCACTGGACCCGGTCTACCGGGTCGGTGAGCAGATTGTGGAGGCCATACGGTTCCATCTGAAGCTCTCCCCTGCCGAAGCCTGGGACCGGACAGAAGACATAGCCCGTCGCGTGGGACTGGAACACCGCCACCTGCGGGCGTATCCCCATCAACTCTCCGGCGGCGAGAAACAGCGGGCCCTGCTGGCCATGGCTCTTAGTTGCGAGCCGGAAGTGCTGGTGCTGGATGAACCCACCAGCGGCCAGGATATGCTCTCCCGCGCCCGCCTGATGGACTTGCTGGAGGACGTGCGCCGGGAATGGGGGAGCGGATTCCTGGTCATCTCCCACGATCTGGCGATGGTAGCCCAACTAACAAAGGAGGTGGTAGTCCTCTATGCCGGAAAAGTGATGGAGATGGGGCCCACAGAGGACGTCTTCGGGGACCCACGTCACCCCTATACTTGGGGCCTGATCCATTCCTATCCGGATATGAGCACGGCTCGGGACTTGCGAAGCATCCGAGGTGACTCACCGGACCCTGCCTATCCACCAACCGGATGCCGGTTTCACCCCCGTTGCACTCAGGCTGTCGAGCGTTGTCGGTGGGAGGAGCCGCCACTGTTAGATGTTGCGGGCCGTCGAGTAGCCTGTCATCTGGGCGGGCTCCAGACCCTGCTGCGGGCCGAGAGGTTGCATAAAGTCTTCTTCGTCAACAACGGGAGCCCTCAGGACCGGCTGGAGGCAGTGAAGGACATCACCTTGGAGATCCGGGAGGGCGAAGTGGTCGCCCTGGTCGGCGAAACCGGGAGCGGTAAAACCACCCTGGGGCGAATCCTGGTCGGACTGCTTGCTCCCGATGGGGGCCGGATCGTTCTGGAAGGCCGCGACCTGACGGCGGCCCGGGGTGAGGAACGGCTGAGTCTGGCCCGACGCATTCAGATCGTCCCTCAAGACCCCTTTGATGCCGTTAGCCCCCGGATGACGGTGAACCAGATCGTCCGGGAGCCGCTGGATATCCAGAAAATCGGCACCCCTCAGGAGCGGGAGGAGAAGGTCCGCCAGGTGCTGGAGGCAGTGGGTCTCCCCACCGACCATGCCTTTCTCTCCCTCCATGCGCACGAACTGAGCGGCGGACAACTCCAGCGTGTCGCCATTGCTCGCGCGCTGATCCTGGAGCCCAAACTTCTCATCGCCGATGAGCCTGTTGCTATGCTGGACCCCAGCGAGCAGGCTCGGGTGATTAACCTGCTCAAGGAAATCCAGGTAGAGCGAGGACTGGCGCTGCTCCTCATCTCCCACGACCTGGCCCTGGTTCGGAAGGTCGCCGACCGTATACTGGTTATGCACCGGGGCCGAATCGTGGAGGAAGGACCGGGGAGTCATATCATAACGCACCCGGTCCACGAGCACACCCGCGCGTTGCTGGAAAGCGCGCCTCGGCTCGGATGTTCACCGCAGAGGACGCAGGGGACGCAAAGGGAATAGGTGAATCTCAATCGGCTCTCTTCGTCCTCTGCAGTAAATCCCAATCCATTTCAAAGGAGGTTACCGATGCGCAAAACATTCTGGCTATCCCTTCTGCTCCTGCTGGCCCTGACGGTGACGGCCTGCCAGGGCGCCCCACCTTCTCCGACGGCGGCTGTCCTGCCACCGGCAACAGCCGCTCCGACCCCCATCCCGCCAACGGAGACGCCTGCGCCCCCGGCCCGCGTGGAAGTCCTGCGCTTGACCGGCGGCCAGTACTGGGGCCACCCCTCTCCCTTCGGGTTTAACCGGGGCCCGGGCTATATGCGCGCTTCCCTCATCTTTGATACTCTGGCCTGGCGGGATGCCAGTGGCCAAACCATTCCCTGGCTGGCCACCGATTGGACTGTCTCAGAAGACCAAAAGACCTGGACCTTCACCTTGCGAGAGGGTGTCAAGTGGCATGACGGACGCCCCTTCACCGCCGACGACGTCGTTTTCACCATTGAGTACGGCAAAGCCCATCCCGAGGTCGGTTGGTTCATGGTTCAGTTGGGCGACGTAGAGTCCGTGGAAAAACTCTCCGATCGTCAAGTCGTCATCCGCCTGAAGCGCCCCTTTGCTCCTTTCCTCCAGACAGTCGCTGAGGCTCTCTTCATTATCCCCAAGCATATCTGGGAAAAGGTAGAGGACCCCAAGGCCTATACGGAACCGGATGCCTTTATCGGTACCGGCGCCTACCGACTGATAAAGTTGAGCAAAGAGGAGGGAATCTATATCTACGAGGCCAATCCTGATTTCTTCCTGGGCGAGCCTTACGTCCGACGAATTGAATTCGTGCCGGTAAGCGACGAAGCCCTCGCCCTGCTCAACGGCGATATCGCCGCCTTCGACAAGTTCGGCGGCGTGAACGAGGAGATGCTGGCCCCGTTCCGCAAGGCGCCGTTCCAAATCAAGCAGGCGCCTGGGGAGTGGGGAATGTTCCTCTACTTCAACCTGGAGAAAGATACCCCGCTGAAAGATGTACGGGTCCGGCGAGCGATCGCCCATTCGGTGAACCGGCAGGCGTTAGTAGAGCGGGTGCTCCTGGGCTTCGGTGACCAGGGCAACCCTGGCTTCCTGCCACCGGCCAACCCCTACTACAATCCCGAGGTCGCCAACTACCCCTACGATCTGGAACAGGCAAAAGCATTGCTGACGGAGGCCGGCTACGGCGGTACACCGGTCAAACTGGCCTACTCCCCCGATTGGATTATGGCCTCCACCCGCGTCCTGGAAATCCTCAAGGCCGGGTTTGAGGCCATAGGGCTGAAGATAGAGCCGGTGCCGATGGACCAGGCCACCATAGACCAGGCTGCGAAGGAGGGTAATTACGAGATACTGATTACCGGCTTCGGCGGCCTGGGCGGCGACCCCGATCAGTTGCGGCGGATGTTCCACAGCAAGAGCCGGATGGTCGGCTTCTCCCGAGCGCGGGGCTACCAGAACCCTGAGTTTGACCAGTTGGCCGAGGCTCAGGTTTCCATGCCGGACCCAGCGGAGCGCCGAAAGGCCGTGAACCGGATGCAGGAGATCCTGGCGGAAGATCTGCCTGTCTTTGCTTTGTATTACACCGCGCGGGTCGTCGTCTACAATGCTGAAGTCTTTGATAACTGGTACTACACCCCTGGCGGGTTCGGCGGCGGTGTGCCGATGCCCTATAACAAACACCAGTTCATCGTTGGCCTGTCTGAGGGGCTAGAAATCCGGAAATAGGACGCAGATGAACGCGGAGAAACGCAAATCTGCTTTGTGCCTTTCGGGTTCTCCACGGCCTCCAGGCAGCGCAGGCCGCCTCCTGGCCGAAGGTCCCGGCGAGGGCAACTTCAGTCGGCGTCAGTATGGACCCCCGCCGCCCCTTCTTTGAACGCCTGGCCGAAGAGTGGGATGCTCAGCAGCCGCCGGGCCGAGAAGAGCAGTTGCGGCGGCTGCTGGCGCCCCACCACGACCATCTGCAAGACGCCCGGGCCGTGCTGGAAGTCGGCACCGGTACCGGCGCCCTGATCCCCCTCCTGCGAGAGCATGCTCCCACCGCGCGCACTGTCTCCGTGGACCTGGCCCACGCGATGCTGCAGCGAGCCCAATCGCGATGCCCGGATGCCTGGCTGATCCAGGCCGACGTCCATCACCTCCCGTTTCTCGCAGGAGCCTTTGACCGAATAGTCTGCCACAACGTCTTTCCCCACTTCCGAGACCGACGGACTGCCCTGGCCGAACTGGCCCGGGTACTGAGCCCTGGCGGCGTTCTGCTTATCCTGCACGACCTGGATCGGGAACAGGTGAATGCCATCCACCAGGGCGTCGGGGGTGTTATAGGGGATGACTTGCTTCCCACAGGGGCAGAGTTATTCCTGCTCTTGGTGGAGACAGGTTTCTGTAAGGTAGAGATAGAAGACGGCCCGAATCACTATGAAGCCATCGGGCAGCGGGCCGAGGCGAGTCCATCACGATTTTGACAATTCTCTGCAGCGGCATATAATTGCATCAACGACCCTCCACTCTTATGAGGAGGTGCAATGACTCATTGCCACACGCTTCTTGCGGTGCTGCGTCAGCAGGGATGCCGGATGACCCCACAGCGGGAGATGATCGTGGAGGCGCTGGCCCACAGCGGCCGCCACATGACCGCCGAGGAGGTCCTGGAGATTGTACGGCAAAGGGTGCGCGCCGTCAACATCGCCACCGTCTACCGGACGCTGGACCTGTTGGTAGAGCACGGGTTGGCGACCCGCGCCGACTTGGGCGAAGGCCGCATTGTTTACGCGACGGTCCGGCACGGGCCCCACATCCACCTGGTCTG
>DAOTWK010000011.1:0-2756 GCA_034435815.1 Anaerolineae bacterium
GGCCAGCGGGGAGACCAGGGTGAGGGCGGCCATGGCCGCCGCCAGCGCAGCCAGGAACGCCTGGCCCAGGTAGAGGGTGCCCAGCATGCGGCTGGAATCTTCCGCCAGATGGAGGGCCAGCGCGGCGCGCGGGACGCCCTCATCGGCCATCTGGCGCAGCCGCCCGCGCCGGGCGCTGGCAAACGCCGACCGCATACCCGCCAGCAGGCCGTGCAGAAAGACCAGCAGAAGGGTGCCGGCCAGGCCGGCCCAGGATTTACCGTCCATATAGAAAAGAGGACGCGGATGAACGCGGATGAACGCGGATAGATATTAAATATAAATCAAGCATTCGTGTCGTTTGTGTCCTTTAGAAAAGAGGACGCGGATGAACGCGGATGAACGCGGATAGATATTAAAAATAAATCAAGCATTCGTGTCCTTTGTGTCCTTTAGAAAAGGGGACGCGGATGAACACGGATGAACGCGGATGAACGCGGATGAACGCGGATAGATATTAAAAATAAATCAAGCATTCGTGTTGTTTGTGTCCTTCGTGGTTTTGCGCTCCCGCGCCGGAACTCCGTAGGCCAACGTATCGTCGGGGATGTCGTGGGTCACCACGGAGCCGGCCCCGATGACGGCCCGGCGGCCTACCCGCACCGGCGCCACCAGCATGGTGCCGGAGCCGATGAACGCCTCCTCGCCGATCTCCGTCCGGTGCTTCCGGCGGCCGTCAAAATTGCAGGTGACGGTGCCGGCGCCGATGTTAGCCCCGGCTCCGACCTCGGCGTCTCCGACATAACTGAAGTGGCCCATCCTGACCCCTGGGCCCAGGTGGGCGTTTTTGACCTCGCCGAAGTTCCCTACGTGCGCCCCCGGCCCCAGATGGGCGCCCGGCCGGAGATGGCTGAAGGGGCCGACATCGCTCCCTTCCTCCATCACCGCCCGCTCCACCACCGACGCCACCACTCGGCAGCGGTCGCCGATGACGCTATCTTCTATCAGAGCGTTGGGGCCGAGATGGCATCCCCGGCCGACCACCGTCTGCCCGCGCAGAATGGTGTTGGGCCAGATGACCGTGTCCGGGCCGAAGGTTACTGTCGGTTCAATGTAGGTGGTCTGGGGGTCTATCATGGTCACCCCGGCCTCCATCCAGCGGCGGTTGATGCGGCGGCGCAGGAGGGCCTCCGCCTCGGCCAGATGGATACGGTTGTTGATGCCCAGAGCCTCTACCGGGTCGTCGGCAGCGACAGCGACCACGGGTTGGCCCTCACCGGCCGCCATCTCCACCAGGTCGGTCAGGTAGTACTCCCCTTTGGGGCTCAGGGGGAGAAGGGGGAGATGGGCCCAGAGCCAGGCGGCGTCGCAGGCGTACACCCCGGCGTTCAGTTCCCGGATGGCCCGCTCTGCGTCCGTGGCGTCGGCCTCCTCTACGATGCGCGCCACGCTCCCGTCGGCCTGGCGCACCACCCGGCCGAATCCCCGAGGGTCCTCTGCGACCACCGTCAGAATGGAAAGGACGGCCCGGGCCGAACGGCGCGCGTCCACCACCCGGCGAAGCGTCTCTCCGGTCAGGAGGGGCATATCGGCGTAGAGGATGAGCACTTCATCCGCCCGTCCCTCCAGCACCGGGCGGGCCTGGAGGACGGCATGCCCGGTGCCCAGTTGCTCTCGTTGTTCCACATAAGTGACGGCCTCCCCCACAGCCCGGCGCACCTCCTCCGCCCCGTGTCCCACCACCAGCACCGGGGGGAGGTCGGAGAGGCCACTCACCGCATCCAGAGCGTAGAAGACCATCGGACGCCCGCAGAGGGGGTGGAGGACTTTGGGGACCTCCGACCGCATCCGCGTCCCCTGCCCGGCAGCCAGAATGACGATTCCCAGCATATCTCTCTGCTCCGGAATTCTGACTGGAGATGCCAGGCATAGATAGAGCGCCCGGCATCTATCATCATTATACCCGCAAATGGGGATTTGACCAGCATCGCCGGTCCCCATTGGGATAGGTAACTACCTGCGCACACCCCGAAGTCCGGCTTTTGGGGGACAGGGAATTAGAAAATCACCGAAAATGGCTTTCTACCAGAAAATGTTTTTCGCTGCGGCGGCTCCGCTGCCGCAGTGAAAAACAATCTCTCTTATGCCCGCTGCCCCCTCCCCGCCGTCGCTTGTGCAGCGCAGGGAAGGGGATGAAAGGGGGTTGGGATGAAGCCGTCCCTGCGAAAAAACTCACTGCCAGAGATAAGGAGGGGCCTCTGCGAAAGAGCGAGGCCAGCCAGTGACTCCCTTGTACCTGGAAGGCAACCCATTAGCCCGCCGATCAGGTCACCGACAAATCCAGCGGGCCCCCGGGGAGGGAGATGAATTTGGCATTCTACCTATTGGGTGTATAATTTTCGGAGAAGCAGAAAGTTTTCAGGGCGTCTCTACACAGGGAGATTTAAAATGGCCAAATGCGCCGTCTCCTCCGGAAAGCCCTTCCTCTGCGGCGAGACGTTCGTCAAAAACGTCGTACGGAATACGCAATAAAATTTGACGACTCTCTGCCGGGTAATTCCGAAGAAGTCGCCGAAATAGAGCGGGACCTGGATGCACTGGGCTTCTTGGCGGCCCCCGGGTGAAACTGGCCAGCCGCGAGATGACCGCCGAGGACGTTATGGCCGGTCTTCTGCGGAGCCTGGAGCGGATGAACGAGGCGCTGCGCGGCGCTCGGGAGACCCGTCCCGAAGGGGATGGGGAGGCCGAAGAGGATTTGCGGAACGCACGGGCCCTGG
>DAOTWK010000012.1:0-30082 GCA_034435815.1 Anaerolineae bacterium
TTTTCGCCCGTGTCGTGGCGAATCGGGATGGGGGCTGTGTTTTCGGACGAACATACCCATCATCTGGCTTCAGCCTCCACAGGAGCCCCTGGTAATTCCCCCGGTTCCTTACAGGGGGACCCTCTTTTATCGGAGGCGGTCATATATACCGTGACAGGAGGTGCCCGTACTCTGAAATGTCTCCTTAACGAAGAAATCCTTCTTTGTGGCCCCAATATTTCTATTTCAGCAGGAGGGTAAAATGTCTGAAGAACTGGTCAATGCTATTGCCGAGATGAAGGAAGAGGAAGCCATCCAGTTGGTCCGAGAGATGCTGGATAAAGGCGTTAAGCCTATGGCGATTCTGGATGCGGCCCGGCAGGCGATGGACATCATCGGCCAGCGGTACGAGAAGGGCATTTACTTCCTCCCTGAGTTGATGATGGCCGGTGAGATCATGGGCCAGATCGCCGAAATCCTCAAGCCCAAACTGGCCGAATCACCGGAGGTCAGGCGGCTTGGGCGGGTCCTCATCGGCACCGTCCAGGGAGACATCCATGACATCGGCAAGAACATCGTGACCTTTATGTTGGATGCCAATGGCTTTGAGGTCCTGGACCTGGGAGTGGATGTCCCTCCGCAGAAGTTTGTGGAGGCTGTACGGGACTTCCAGCCTCAGGTAGTCGGCCTGAGTGGCTTCCTCACCCTGGCCTACGACTCTATGAAGGCAACCATCCAGGAGCTGGAGAAGGCCGGGCTGCGGGATAAGGTGAAAGTGATAATCGGCGGCGGCTCGGTGGACGAGCATGTGCGGGCCTACACCGGCGCGGATGCCTACGGGAGGGACGCCGTGACCGGCGTATCTCTGGCCAAGAAATGGGTCGGCGCTTAATAACCACCCCAGAGAGCAACGGAGGTAGCGAAATGAGCCCCCAATTGTCACCTGACGAAAAACGAGAAGCCCTCTGGCAGGGAAAACTCTCGCCGAAAGATCCCCAGGGGAATCCTCTCCCCTTCCAGAGCCCGGAGGCTGAGAAGAAATACAAAGAGCGAATCCTCCGGGTCAGGGCCGCGATTGAGATGGAAAAGTTGCCAGACCGGGTCCCGGTGACCGTTTTCCCCAGCATGTTCCCCTGGAAGTATGCCGGGATGACGATCCAGGAGGCTATGTACGATTACGAGAAGTGCGCTGCGGCCTTCAAGAAGTTCATCCTGGAATTCGATCCGGATTTGCAGTGGGGCGCATACGCACCCGGCCCGGGAAGGTTTTTTGAGATTCTGGACTACAGATTGTACTCCTGGCCCGGCCATGGGGTAGCTCCAGATTGCTGTTACCAGTGCAACGAGGGCGAGTACATGAAGCCGGAGGAGTACGACGCCCTGATTCAGGACCCCACGGGCTACTTCATCCACGTCTACCTGCCCCGGGTATTCGGGGCATTGGGTGGCTTCCAGATGCTCCCCTTCTTCCCCGGCATTCTGGAGATGTATGGCCTGGCCCTCACCTTCATCCCCTTTGGCCTGCCCCCGGTTCAGGCGACGTTCCAAGCCCTCTTTGAGGCCGGTGCCGAGGCCCTGAAATGGGTGGTGCCCATCGGTGGCGTGGATGTGGAACTGGCCACTCTCGGGTACCCAACACTGCTGGGCGGGTTCACCAAGGCCCCATTTGACGTCATCGGCGATACCCTCCGGGGCACCCGAGGGATTATGCTGGATATTTACCGGCGGCCCGAGAAACTCCTAAAGGCGATGGAGGTCCTCACGCCGCTGATGATCCAGATGGGAATCAACTCAGCCCAGGCAACCGGTAACCCGCTCATCTTCATCCCGCTCCACAAGGGCGCCGATGGCTTCCTCTCCGATGAACAGTTCAAGAAGTTCTACTGGCCCACGTTGAAGGAAGTCATCCTGGGCCTGATTGAGGGAGGCTGCGTCCCGTTGCCCGCGGCCGAGGGCGGCTACAGTTCCCGCCTGGAGGTGGTGAAGGATCTCCCCCGGGGCAAGACATTATGGATGATTGACCTGACCGACATGGCCGATGCCAAGCGGACCCTCGGTCAGAATGCCTGTCTTATGGGCAACGTGCCATCCTCTCTGCTGAACCTGGGGACACCGGAAGAGGTACGGGCCTACGTCAGGCGGCTCATAGAGGTAGCCGGGAAAGATGGCGGCCTCATCATCTCCAACGGATCGTTCTTTGACGAGGCAAAGCCGGAGAACGTGAAAGCGATGGTAGAGGCCGCCAAAGAGTACGGCGTATACTGAATCTGTATCCTGACAGGCTCCCTTTCTGGGAGCTTGTCAGGCTTGTTACAGGCGATTCCAGCAGACGCCGGACCTCTTGATTCGCCGGGCAGGGGGCTGTAGCCTCGCCAACCCGGAGATGGAAGAGCCGAAGCGTTTTTGCGGCAGCGGCCGCAGGCCGCTGCCGCAAAACCCGTTCTTCAAACTGGGAGGAACATATGAAGGTCAAAGCGGCCGTCATCTTTGAGACCGGGGGGGATTTCCAGATCGAGGAACTGGAACTGGATGAACCCAGAGACGACGAGGTGCTGGTCCGCGTCGTCGCCTCGGGGATCTGCCATACCGACCTGGGCGCCCGAGCCGGGCATCTGCCCATCCCAGAGCCGCCGAGTGTCTTTGGGCACGAGGGCGCTGGCATTGTGGAGAAGGTCGGGGCACGGGTCACCAAAGTGAAACCGGGTGACCATGTGGTGTTGAGTTGGGATTATTGTGGGACATGTTCGGCTTGCAAGGCGGGCAAGGTCCTTTACTGCCTGAATTTCTTCCTGCACAATTTCCACGGCGCTCGGCCCGACAGCAGCGCGACCCTTCACAAAGACGGTCGGACTGTCCACGGCTCCTTCTTCTGTCAGTCCTCTTTTGCCACTTTCGCGCTGGCCAATGAGCGGAATGTGGTCAAGGTGCCAGAGGATGTCCCCCTGGAAGTTCTGGCGCCGATGGGTTGCGGCGTCATAACGGGCGCGGGGGCGGTGATCAATTCGCTGCAGGCTGGCCCGGGTGATTCCATCGCCGTCTTCGGGGTAGGCACAGTGGGGATGAGCGCAATCCTTGCGGCGATGGTCTGCGGATGTACAACCATCATCGCGGTGGACATCAACCCGGAGCGGCTGGCGATGGCCCGGGAGTTGGGCGCAACGCACACTATCAACGCGGCCGAAGTGAACCCTGTGGATGCCATCCGGGAGATTACTGGCGGTGGGGCGCAATTCACCCTGGAGTGCGTGGGCAATCCGAAAGTCTTGCGGCAGGCCGTAGATTCTCTCCCTCGCCTGGGGGTCTGTGGGCTCATCGGCGTGGTCCCGCCTGGTACAGAGGTGGCTCTGGATATGGACCTGCTGATGAACGGTCGAGCGGTCCGGGGAATCCTCGGGGGCGATGCTGTCCCGGACCTCTTCATCCCCAGGCTGGTGGAACTGTACCGTCAGGGGCGCTTCCCTTTTGACCGGCTCATCACGTTCTACCCCTTTGAGGAAATCAACCGGGCCGTTTATGATATGGAGGCCGGTCGCGTGATTAAGCCCGTCCTGCGAATGGAGTAATAAGGGAGGTCTGCAATGAAACTGATCCGCGTAGATATGACCACCCGGGCCATCCGCGTGGAGGAGGTGCCTCCGGAGTACGCGGGGCTCGGGGGCCGGGGTCTGACGTCTACCATCATCAATGCCGAGGTACCGGCCCGCTGTGACCCTCTGGGGCCAGAGAACAAATTGATCGTCGCCCCGGGACTCCTGAGCGGCACGCCGCTTCCTAATACCAGCCGTACCTCCATCGGCGCCAAGAGCCCGCTGACGGGCGGCATCAAAGAGAGCAATGTCGGGGGCACGATGGGGGCTTCCCTGGGCCGCCTGGGCGTCACGGCTATCATCGTGGAAGGCCAGGCGCCGGAGGGAGAACTCTACATCCTGCGCATTGACCGGGAGGGGAATGCCAGCCTGGTCCCTGCCCAGGAGTACCAGGGCATGCGGACCTATCCGCTGGTGGAACGACTGCTGGAAGTCTACGGGAAGGACAACTCAGTGCTGTGCATCGGACCGGCAGGCGAGTACCGGATGGCCATCGCGTCCGTTCAATCCTCCGATGTGGATAATCACCCCTGCCGGGCGGCGGGCCGGGGCGGCATGGGGGCAGTGATGGGGGCCAAGGGCCTCAAAGCCATCGTGGTGGACCAGCACGGCAAGGGCGCCGACCCCATTGCGGACCTCCAAGCCTTCAAGGAAGCCGTCCAGGCCATTGTCCAGATGGTCAAATCGGACCCGATGAACGCCGAAGTGATGCCGAAACTGGGCACCGCAGCCCTGGTGGCGCCGGTCAACACGATGGGGGCCTTCCCCAGTTACAATGCGCGGAAGGGAGTACTGGACGGCTGGGAAAACATCTGTGGAGAGCGGATGGCCGAAATCATCCAGCAGCGGGGCGGGAATCCCACCCATCTGGGATGCACCCAGTGCATCATCCACTGCTCCAACGTCTACGTGGATAAAGACGGCCAGTACGTTACCAGTTCTCTGGAGTATGAGACCATCTGGGCGATGGGCGGGATGACCGGGATCACCGACCTGGATGTGATCGCCCGGCTGGACTATATGTGCGACAACATCGGGATAGACACGATGAGCACCGGGGTGGCCATCGCGGTAGCAATGGATGCCGGGTACCGGCAGTTCGGGGATGCCGAAGCCGTCCTGGAGATGGTGGAGGAAATCGGCAGGGGCACGGAGTTCGGCCGGATTCTGGGGGGCGGCGGAGTTGCGGTGGGCAAGTACTTCAACAACCCCCGGGTCCCCGCGGTGAAGGGGCAGACCATCGCGGCCTACGACCCCCGGGCGATGCTGGGGAACGGCGTGACCTACGCGACCTCGCCGATGGGGGCGGACCACACGGCGGGGAATGTAGTCGGGGCGTACCTGATGGGCGCGCTGAACCCGCTGAGCCCGGAGGGGCAGGTAGAGACTTCCCGATTCCTCCAGACTGCGATTGCCGCCTATGATACGCTGGGGTTGTGCTTTATGGCGGCTGTCTCTCTGCTGAGCCCGGAAGGGTTTGAGGTGGTCAGCAAGGTCATCAGCGCCAAACTGGGCAAGCCGCTGGACCCAGGGGAATTTCCTTTCGGCCTGGGCCGACGGGTGCTGAAAGCGGAGCGGGAGTTCAACCGGAAAGCCGGGTTCACGAAAGAGGACGACCGACTGCCCCGATTCTTCTACGAAGAGCCCCTCCCGCCTCACAACACAGTTTTCGTCATCAGCGACGAGGAACTGGACAGTGTCTTTGATTTTTAAAGACGTCCATTCCGAAAGGAGGTGTATATGCGAATGACCCCATAAACTGGCAGACCCGGAGCTCATTTGCAAACCCCTTAATGCTCTCTATAATGTTTGAAAGGAGGGAAAGATGGCTACCAGAGGTTGGACCCGTCGGGAGTTCCTTCGGGGAGTGGCTGTGGCTGGTGCTGGGTTGGCGCTGAGCGCATGCGGCCCGAGAGTGACCCCCAAGCCTGCCAAAGATAAAATCGTCGTCGGGATGTCCAGGCCCCTCTCCGGCTCGCAGGCGATCGTTGGGAATTCCGCCTTCAGACCGGTCTATGAGACCTTTGTCAAGGAGGTCAACGATGCCGGTGGGGTCTATGTGGAGGAGTACGGCAAGAAACTGCCCATTGAACTGATCATCTACGACGACAAAACCGATGTGGGCACGATGACGAGGCTGACGGAGAAGTTGATCGTTGAGGACAAGGTGGACTTCCTCTGGCCAGCGTGCGGCACCTCGTTCATTTTCGCCCAGGCCCCCATTGCCAACAAGTACGAGTACGTGCTGATCACCGCCGAAGGGGGCGCCACCACCATCAGAGACATGCTCCCCAGCCTGCCCTACGTGTTTGTCACCCTGAGCTTCTCCGACTGGTACCAGATTCCGGTCCTCGCTGAGTTGCTATCCAAAAAAGGCGCCAAGACGGCCTACATCGCCTATATTGCCGACCTCCATGGCATTGAGTACTCCGGCGTGGCGGGCATTGAGTTCCCCAAAGCGGGCATTAACATCGTCGGCGTGAAGAGTATTCCGCCGGATATGAAGGACCTCTCGCCTATCATCCGGGAGGCGAAGGCGGCAAACCCAGACGTCTTCTGCTGCTTTGCCTATCCCGACCAGGTTATGCCCGCGACCGCGCTCTCCATAGAATTGGATTTCAATCCCAAGGCCTGGGTAGGCGGTCCCTGCGTCAACTTCGGGTTCTACTATACTGCGTTCGGCCCCGCCACCGAAGGGGTCATCGGTTTCACGTCCTACAGCCCCAAGCAGTCCGATGCTGCCCGGGCGCTGGCCGAGAAACTGTATGCGGGCAAGCCGATGGACGTCCACGACTACTGGGGGCATCCGCTCTATTGGGCTGGCCTGGAAATCTGGAAGCAGGCTATAGAGAGGGCTGGTACCCTGGACCAGAAAAAGATTCGCGACATCATTGCCACAGAGCGCTTCCAAACGGTGCTGGGGGAGACCTGGTTTGAGAACGGCCTGCTCTCTAAGGACTGCCACACCGGTGAAATCGGCCAGTGGATCAACGGCGTGTACGAAGTCGTCGGGCCGGAGAAGTGGGCAACGGCGGAATTCGTCTATCCCAAGCCCCCGTGGCCGAAGGGGTAAAAGGCAGGAGTACCCTGATAGCGGGGTGAATGCCAGGGCAGGCTGTCTGAGAGGATTAAGTCAGCGGGCCCTGATTGGGGGTATTGCTCCACCTCTCAGGCAGCCTGCGCTCTTGCTATCGCTGTAATCTTCATAGACCTGGCAGGCTACGGGGTGCAATGGATTGCGCTCCGCCACCAATGATATGGCCGGAGAAGACCTATGACGATCAAAATCATAGAGGTACTAATTACTGGTCTGTTGATGGGCGGTCTGTATGCCCTGATTGCCGTGGGCCTCAGTCTGCAGTACGGGGTTGCCCGGATTCTGAACATCTCTCACGGCGAATTCATTATGCTCGGCGGTTTGACTACCTGGGCCCTGTACACGGCGTTGGGCGTCAACCCGCTGTTATCCCTTGCTATATGTGGTCCTGCGGCTTTCATCCTGGGTTTTGTGATTCACAGAACTCTCTTCAAGAAGCTGTTGGTCTCATCGGCATCGCCAGCCGTTTTTGAGAGCAACTCCATGCTGGCAGCTTTCGGCCTGATGTTCATCCTTCAGAACATCGCCCTGCTCACATGGGGGCCCGAGATCAGAGGGTACTCATATCTGGTTATACCGGTCCATTTTCTGGGAACGCTATTCGGCGCCAACCGGCTATTGACCTTCGGGATGGCTCTTGTGATCGGCCTGGTTTTCTACCTGTTCCTGAGCCTCACCCGTACGGGTAAAGCTATCCGGGCAGCAGCCCAGGACCCCGCCACCGCGGGACTTATGGGGGTCAACATTAACAATGTGCTGGCTCTGTGCTTCGGCCTGGGTGCAGCGATGGCCGCTATTGCCGGCGTACTGATCAGCATGTGCTATCCCGTTCATGGCGTGATGGGGCTTGAATACACCATCATTGCCATCATTGTAGTGGTCCTGGGCGGGCTGGGCAGTATCCCCGGCAGTTTCATTGGCGGCTTTATCCTGGGCCTGATTGGGAGTGTGGTTACCTTCTTTGAACCAGGGCTAGCCCTGGTAGCGTACTACATTATCTTCATCCTCTTACTGCTGGTGAGACCGACGGGCATCCTGGGGAGATAGAGATGAACACCAGAACAAACCTTCGCCGGATGTGGCCTCTGGGGCTGATACTCATCCTTCTGGTTCTGCTGGCCATTTTCCCTCTATATGCTCCAACCTACATCGTCATTCTGGTGACCAGCATCTTGATGTACATTGTTCTGACCATGAGTTGGGCTCTCTTTTCTGCCCCTACCGGTTACATCTCCCTGGCAACAGCCGCGTTCTTCGGGGTCGGCATATATACCTCTGCCGTTCTGGGGACCCGATTTCCCCTACCCGCTGTTATCCTGGCTGGCGGTCTGATCAGTTTCTGCCTTGCTCTTCTCATCGGCGCTCTGACTCTCCGATTGCGGGGCATCTATTTCGCCATGTTTACTTTTGGACTGGTAGAACTGATCAAGAATTTCTGGCTGTGGTACGAGATTCGGTTTACGGGCACCCGAGGGCGGTTTGTGATTCTGGTGGATAACACCACGATTTATTACGTTATGCTCATTATCCTTGTTCTGTTATTGCTGGCTACTTATCTGATCCGGCGCTCCCGGTTTGGGCTGGCCCTGCGGAGTATCGGAGAATGCGAGGAGGCAGCGGCCCATATCGGCGTTCATGTCAACGCGCTCAAAACCGTTACCTTTGCGATCAGCGCAATCTTTATGGGGGCAGCCGGGGCAATTATGGCGACCCGATGGACATACGTTGATCCGTATATTGCCTTCAACCCGCTCTACTCGTTTATGTCTGTCCTGATGGCTATCTTCGGCGGCATCGGGCAGTCCTACGGCCCTATCTTAGGCGCAGCGATTTTTGCCTACCTGGAGGAAATCCTGATCACCCGATTCCCTTATTACTATATGCTTATTTTTGGCATCGTCCTGACTGTGACGGTTCTGTACCTGCCCGACGGGCTCGTCGGGTTGGTGATGAAAATACGGAAACGAATGGCGGGAGGTCAAGATGCCCTTGCTTGACGGGAAGGGAGTGACGAAGTATTTCGGGGGGCTTGCCGCCGTCTTAAATGTAGATTTTCACGTAGAACAGGGAGAGGTCGTGGGCCTGATCGGCCCCAACGGCGCCGGTAAAACCACCCTGTTCAACCTGATCTCCGGCGCTCTGACCCCCCAATCGGGAACCATTCGGTTCAAAGGTGAAAATATCACCAAACTGAAGCCCCATGTGATCTGTAGAAAAGGAATCGCCAGAACCTTTCAACTGGTTAAAGTTTTCCCGAACATGTCTGTTCTGGAAAACGTGCTGATGGGGATATTGTTCGGGAAATCTGACGGTCACAGGACGGGCCAGGCACTGGAGGAAGCGGAGAAATGGCTGGATTTTGTAGGGCTATCGGCTGTAAAAAGCCTGCCAGCCCGGAGCCTGACCCTGGCGAACCAGAAGCGCCTGGAGGTGGCTCGGGCGCTTGCCACCAACCCAGAACTCTTGCTTCTGGATGAGATGATGGCCGGATTGAACGCAACCGAGGTGGCTCAGGCAATAGAGTTGGTGTCCAGGATTCGGGAGCAAGGGATTACCATATTTATGGTGGAGCACGTGATGAAGGCCATTATGAGTGTGTGCGACCGCATCATGGTGCTCCATCACGGCGAGAAGATTGCCGAAGGGACCCCGCAGGAGATTGCCACCAGCAGAACCGTCATTGAGGTCTACCTGGGAGAATAACCCTATGCTGGAAGTTCAGGATCTCAACACCTTCTACGGCAAGATACAGGTATTGTGGGGCGTGTCCCTTCAGGTCCAGGAAGGGGAAATCGTTGCCATTGTGGGTTCTAATGGCGCCGGAAAGACAACCCTTCTGAATTCCATCCTGGGCCTGGTGCGCCCGGCTTCCGGTAGCGTGACCTTTCTGGGCCGGCGCATAGACGGCCTGCCCTCTCACGCCATCGCGGCTCAGGGAATTTCCATCGTGCCCGAGGGCGGACGGGTATTCCCCGACATGAATGTGCGAGAGAACCTGGAAATGGGTGCGTATCTCTACCGCGCCTGGAGGCAACGCCGCGAGGCATTAGAGTACGTCTATCAATTGTTCCCCCGGCTCAAAGAGAGGGAGCAACAACTGGCCCGAACACTGAGTGGCGGTGAACGCCAGATGCTCTCAATCGCCCGGGCCTTGATGTCCAGGCCCCGATTGTGTCTGTTTGACGAGCCCTCGTATGGTCTGGCCCCGTTGATGGTGAGAGAAATCTTTGAGATTGTGCAGAAGATTCGTGAGCAGGGGGTAACCGTCCTGCTGGTGGAACAGAACGTCCGGCGCGCCCTGGAAATCGCTGACCGGGCATACGTGCTGGAAAACGGTCACATCTGTATGGAAGGGGCATGCGCCGACTTGCTGGAAAGTGACCATATCCGGCGAGCGTATCTGGGAATGTAGCCTACCCACAGGAGCAGAAAATGAGACTGGATGGCAAAGTGGCGCTCATTACCGGAGCGGGAACCGGCATCGGCGCTGCTATCGCCAAACGGTTTGTCGCCGATGGAGCCAGAATCTGCATCACCGGCCGCCGTCAGGAGATGCTGGATCAGGTGGCCCAATCGCTGCCAGCGGGAACCGTTATGACATGCGCTGGAGATGTCACCAACCTGGAAGACGTCCGGCGTATGGTGGATACAGCGCTCGGATTCACCGGTAAACTGGACGTGCTGGTGAACAACGCGGCCATAGATCCGGGCGGCACGACCGTCGTGGACATAGACCCCGAACTCTGGCATAGAGTCCTTGAGACCAACCTCACCGGCCCCATGTATCTGATGAAGGTATCCATACCGCATATGATTGAAGCGGGCGGTGGTTCTATTATCAACATCGCTTCTCTGGGAGGGTTGCGTTGTCTACCTGGCATGCCGGCCTATTGCACGTCAAAGGCCGGGCTTATTATGCTCACCCAGCAGGTGGCGCTGGATTTCGGGCCGCTCAACATCCGCTGCAATGCTGTCTGCCCGGGTGGCACCCGGACGGCCATGCTGGAAAAGTCGCTCACCCCTCTGGCAGAAGCGCTCGGGACGGGCCTGGACGACGTTTTTGCACGCATCTCCTCAATGGTTCCGCTGCGGCGGACGGCGCATCCCGATGAGATCGCGGGCATTTGCAGTTACCTGGCCAGCGATGATTCTTCGTTTGTGACCGGGGCGGTCTTCCTGGTGGATGGGGGCGCCGCGATCGTGGATGTCTCCGGCGCGGCGCTGACCAGCGTCGGGGTGAAGTGGGGGGTGTGAGAAAGCGATACTTATTCAGATCAATCCGCACCTTTTGCAAAGGAGACCCATGCCACAACAGGAAGGAACCACCAACTACAAGTACGAGGACTACGCATCGGAGGTGGCAGCCTATCGTCTTCCCCCAACCGACGCGCTGGTGAACCAGACGCTCCAGATTACGCTGGACTCAGGGAAAGCCTTTGAACTCCAATTTGTGGAGCCCAACAAGGTCATCTGGCAAAGTGACGGGGAGTCCGGCACAGACTGGTGTGAAGTGATAGAGGTGGCACCGAACACCTATTTTATTGATATGACGTTTGTCCGGAAACCCCGCGAGTCGCAGACCTTCATCGTCAACGTTCAAACGCGGCAGGTGCTGGGGATTCGCACGATCATGCGGGAAGGCGACGTGGGCAGAGAGCCCCGCGCGGTACACGAGTTCTCGCCTGGCGTACTTGGCGATCCGAGTGTCCCGCCGACGGGGCGCAAGCCGGCCCCCACGCGAGACCTGATCGGTTTGCGGGGGCTTTATGATTATAGCCCCACGCAGTGTTTTGAGCACATCTATCTGAACTCGGAGCGATATGCCTGGCACTGCATCGTCGGCCCGTTGCGCGGCCAGGCGGATGTGGATATGTCCACCATCTACAAGTTCGACGATAACCAGTACATCTTCGCCTTTCGGGAGTTCGGCCTGCCCGTTTCCACCGTGTTTTTCTATAACTGGGATCAGATGAGAAGCACAGGTAAGTTCTTTGCCATTGGTGAAGACGGGAATATCCACAACACACCTGCCGGTGCGATCATCCGGAAATTGTCGGTGGCCTTCTATCCACCCGACCGGCAGCCGATATGAGGCCTGTCGGGGGATAGGGTTTGGGGCGGCGGCAAAGCTGCCGCCCCAAACACCTGGCTCCTCTGAATCCAGCCGTAGCCTTTTGCTCCTGGGCTTTTACCCCTTATCCCCCTTGCCCCTGGTCCCCCGCGATGGGGAAAGGGGTAAAAGGGAGCCTTGCATCTCCCCATATCCTGAGGCGCGACAGGGATGCATTGTGCGGAAGTATCGACAGAAGCGTTAAGGGTATATCAAACCAGTGTGGGATAGAGGCGTTCGTTTGTCTGGCTGTGACAGGAGCACATCTATAGAAAGGGGTGGAGGTTATTATGGCAGAAAGTACCTGGGGGAATTATAAAGAAACGAGGTTTTCCAAACCGCTGCCGCTGAAGGGCATTCGGGTGCTGGAGGTATGCACTCTCCTGCTGGGACCATCTGGACCGGGTTTCCTGTCAAGGCTGGGTGCCGAAGTCATCAAGTGCGAAATGCCGCCTCTGGGAGATACATTGCGCAGCCTGGTGCCCTTTGGCTATTTCTTCAAGGAGCAGAGCACCTCGTTGATTCGCCCAAACCCGAATAAGTATTGGCTGGGCCTGGATTTGCATAAGCCGGAAGGCCAGCAGATATTTCTGGAACTTGCGGCCAAGGCTGACATTATTGAAGAGAACCTGAGACCGGGAGTGATGGAAAGATGGAACATTGGTTACCGGCAGATTCGGGAGATCAATCCGGGTATCATCTACATTTCCAAGACGGGCTTCGGTCAATGGGGTCAGTATGCTGAGGAAAATCGGCCCAGCAACGACGGCGCGGCTCAGGGGATGTCCGGATACGCGTGGATTTCCCGTTTCCCCGGACGGCCTCCGCTGAAGAACCGCCTGTATATTTGCGATAGTTACGGCGCACTGCTGGGTGAGGTAGCGGTTCTGGCGGCCCTCCATTATCGGGACCGGACCGGGAAGGGGCAGTACATTGAATTATCGCAGTCCGAAGCCATTATGCGGGCGATGTCCTGGGTCTGGCCCTATCAGCAAATCACGGGTGAGGGAGCCGGGCCTGCAGGGAATCGGGATGTCTCCATATGTCCTGCCGACACGTTTCGCTGTGCGGATGACGCGTTTGTGGCAATCGCCGCGCCGGATACAGAGGAGTTCAGAGGCCTGTGCACCGCGATGGGTAGGCCCGAACTGGCTGATGATCCCAGATTCAAAGACCACCTGACTCGCCTGCAGGAGGAGAACGCCACCGAGATTCTCAGGATTATCGCCGAATGGGCAAGAACCAGGACCGTTGACGAGATAGAGAGCCTGGCTGAAGAGTATGGCTTCGCCGCGTCTCGTGTCTGCTCCATCAAGGACGTCGTGGAGAATGAGCACTTCCGGGAGCGCGGTTTTTTGGCAGAGGTTGACGACCCTCTCCTCGGCGAGTTCCTGGACTATGAACTCCCTGTAATGATGTCCAAGACGCCACCGAGGGTCAGGTGGTCCGTCAGGCCGGTGGGCTTTGATAACGAATATGTAATGAAATACATCCTGGGCAAGAACGAGGACGAGATCAGGCGGTTGTACGAATGCGGCGCACTGGGCAAATGGGCACAGGTACGCGGGCGCCGACCGCCCCCCGATTGGGACGGCAAGGCCGGCCTGATCATATCCAGAGAATGAACTCTGGTTCTATGGGATTACGAGGAGAAGGGAGGACAGAAATGGCAGAACAAGCCTGGTCAGATTGGATCAGAGAGCGGGATGACCCCAGGATCGCGTCTACCAAGCCCGAGGCCTTGGACGATATTACTGTCCTGGACCTGAGTTACAAGTCCTTCGCGGGCTGTTACTGCTCTTCCCTCCTGGCCGAGTTTGGCGCGGAAGTGCTGAGAATAGAGCCGCCGGGGGGTGATTTCATCAGGAAGTGTACCCCTTACGGGATACTCTATAAGGGCGAGGGCCTCAATTATCTGTCTGAGGGCAGAAACAAGTTCCACATCACCCTGAATCTGGAGAAACCGGAAGCCAGAGAAATCCTCAGGGGCCTGGTGGCTCAGGCAGATGTACTTATAGAGACCTTCAGACCAGGGGTCATGGATGAGTGGGGCATCGGCTATGAGGTCTTGAGAGAGATAAATCCCAGGCTGATTTACGCCTCCATTACGCCGTTTGGACAATTCGGGCCCAGGAGCCGCAGTCG
Organism: Anaerolineae bacterium; assembly: GCA_034435815.1. Classification (GTDB taxonomy): domain Bacteria; phylum Chloroflexota; class Anaerolineae; order B4-G1; family DUEL01; genus SpSt-77. The sequence goes on from DAOTWK010000012.1 coordinate 13,919, forward strand.
GATGCCAGATTACGACAATATCATCCAGGCCAGATCGGGAAACCAGTACGACACGGGCGAGATGCTGCCGGAGGGCAAGACCTACGATGAGTGCCCCTGGGCCGTTCCCACCAAAGCCGGCCCCTGGATCGGTTGGGTTGTGGCGGGAACGTTTATGGCAGTCGGCATCCTGGCTGCCCTGCATTGGAGAGAGTTGACCGGAGAAGGACAGGCTCTGGATGTCGCCACAGCCGAATCCTATGCCTCTCTGGAGGACTGGGCCGCCGTGTGGTATCAGGGAGCGGGGGTGGTGAGCGAGCGTTTTGGCAATCTGAATACGGGCGGTTGGCTGTATTGCTTCGCGCCGACCAGAGACGGCGCCGTCTTTCTGGGTGGCCTCCGATTGGAGATGTGGCAGGCTTTCGCCGATATGTTGGGGAAATGGGATGATTGGGGAGCGGCGAACTGGACGGACCTGGCGGAATTCTCGGCAAGAGAGGAACAGTTGAAATGGGCGGAAATAGTCTTTGCTGAAACCAGCAAGTACACCACCGAAGAACTGGTGAAGATGGCTGTGGAATACGCCCAGAAGGGCCGCTTGGCTCCCATTGCCCCGGTCGTGGCGCCCGTTTGCCCACCAGAGGAGACCATGCGCGACCCGAACTGGCTGGATCGGGGAATCTTTACTCCAGTTCAGGACCCCGTGTATGGTGAGGTCATCGTTGCTCAGGCGCAATACAAATTGTCGGAGACACCCATTCGGACGAAGTGGGTCTGCCGACCTGTAGGCTATGACAACGAGTACATTTACCTTAAGTATATGGGCTTCGGGCCCCGGAAGTTGAAGAAGTTGAAGGAGGCAGGCATTATATAGTGGGCAGAGGAAGGGGGTTTACGGCGGGCAGTGAAGTCGTCTGCCGCAAATCTCTCTTCCTTCTCCCAATTGAATCATCCCCGGTGTTTGAAAGGAGCCAGAAATGTATAAAAAAGTATATATCCCCTACAAAGGATACTGGTGCTCGCCTTTTTGTCGCTGGCAGGGATCGCTGCAAAACCAGAATTCCACGGAACTGGCCGCCGCTGCGGCCCGACGGTTCTTGGAACTGCGCGGGCTCACGCCGGATATCTTTGACGGTATCGTCTACGGCGCGACCATTCCTCAGCCACAGTGGTTTTTTGATGTCCCCTATCTGGCCACAATGATCGGCAATTCCACCCTCAGCGGTCCCCGCATCTCCCAGGCGTGTGCGACCTCCACGGTTGCCCTCAATTATGCCGCATCCGCTGTTGAAGCAGGGAGCAATACCAGCCTGCTGGTGGTCACCGCCGACCGAACATCCAACGGCCCGAACATTATCTGGCCCAACCCTCAAGGCCTCGGCGGAAAGCCGGTCTATGAAAGTTGGATGGTGGACGGATTCAACTTGGACCCTGTCGCCGATACCAGCCCTCTGGGCACAGCCAACAACGTTGCCAGGAAATACGGCATCACCCGCGAAGAATCCGACGCCCTGGTTCTTGATCGGTACAACAAGTATCTGGATGCATTGGCAGAGGACCGTAAGTTCCAAAAAGGCTACATGATTCCCCTGGAAGTCCGGATTTCCAGAAAAGAAACGATCGTCGTGGAAGAGGATGAAGGGATTATTCCCTGTACCGCTGAGAGTCTGGCGGCGCTGAAGCCGGTCTCCCCGGATTCCATCTTGACCTACGCTGCCCAGACCCATCCGGCCGACGGCAATGCTGGGATGATTGTCACCACGAAAGAGAGAGCGGACGAACTCTCCGCCGACCAGTCCGTGACCATTCGGATTGTCTCCTATGGATTCGCGCGGGCCGACAAGGCGCACATGCCGGAGGCACCCGTCCCGGCCGCCAGGCGGGCTCTGGAAAGAGCCGGCATCAAGGTGTCGGACCTGACAGCGGTGAAGTCCCATAACCCGTTCTCCGTGAACGACATCGTCCTGAGAAAGGAGTTGGGGATTGACGACAGAATCTTCAACAATTATGGCTGCTCGCTGATTTGGGGACACCCTCAAGGCCCCACCACGATGAGATTGGCCATTGAACTGATTGAGGAACTGGTTCTGAAAGGTGGTGGTTACGGCCTGGTGACCGGTTGCGCGGCAGGCGACTCCGGTGCTGCCCTGGTAATCAGAGTGGGTTAGGTATGGAGTTGGGGGCGGCGAAGCGGCCGTCCCCAGCCTTGACCTATTCTCCTCTTTCCCAGAGAAATGGCAGGAACGATGCTGAACAGTTACACAAAACCAACATAGCAGGAGGTACATCATGCAAATCAAAAAAGTCGGCGTTGTCGGTTGTGGGCTGATGGGCTCGGGTATCGCTCAGACGGCCGCGGAAGGCGGATTCATTACGATTGTGCTCGAGCCGACCCAGGAATTGCTGGAGAAGGGTCTGGAACGAATTCGCGACTTTATGGCGAAGGGCGTGGAACGGGGCAAGATGACCCCAGAGCGTCGTGATGAGGTATGGGCGCGCATCCAGGGGACGACGGACCTCTCAGACCTGGCGGACTGCGACCTTATCATTGAAGCCATCACCGAGGACCGCGATGCGAAGAAGGCGCTGTTCACCGAACTGGATCAAATCTGCAAGCCCGAGACGATTTTCGCAACCAACACGTCGTCATTCCGCGTCGCAGAATTCGCGGCACTGACCAAACGCCCGCATCTCTTCGCCGGGTTGCATTATTTCTTCCCCCCGGTCATCAACAAACTACTGGAGGTTGTCCAGGCGAAAGAAACGGCGCCCGAGGTCATTGATGCACTAATGAACTTCGCTCGCCTCACTGGCAAATTGCCGATCCTCGTTGCCGACTCGCCGGGGTTTGCCGTCAACCGCATTTTCATCGCCTGGTACAACGAATCTATCCGCATGCTGGACGAAGGCGTGGCCAACATTCCGACGATTGACGCGGCGGCGTGCGAGACCTTCGGGCTCACGATGGGCCCGTTCAAACTCATCAATATCTCGGGCGTTCCTCTGGCATACCACGCCGCAGTTTCACTGTCCGAATCCGTTGGTCCCTTCTACACACCAGCGAAGGCCCTGCGCGAACTCTACGAGTCCGGGCAGTTGTGGGACCTCTCCGGCGAGGTGGACCCGGCCCGTAAGCAGGCCGTCGCGGACCGTCTGCTGGCGGTGGTGTGCGGAGTGGCCGCGCGCGTTGTGGAAGAGGGCGTGGCAACGATTGAGGATATGGATCGCGGCACGACGGTCGGCCTGCGCTGGGCGAAAGGGCCGTTCGCGATGATGAATGACCTGGGGTGGGACCGCGTGATGGAGTTAATGAAACCCGTTGAAGAGAAGTATCCGGGTTTCGTCCCCGACCTGCTCAAAAAGCAGGCGGCCAGCGGTCAGCCCTGGCCTCTGCGCTACGTACGGTTGACGGTTGACGGTCCGATTGCCACCATTCTGATGAGCCGTCCTGAAGCCCTGAACGCGCTCAACGCCAAAGTGCTGAACGACTTGAAGGACGCGCTGGCGCAGGTGCGCGCCAACCGCGCGGTGCGGGTCGTCATCATTACTGGCGAGGGCGATGGGTTCATCGCCGGCGCGGACATCAAAGAGATGCAGGCCATCGCGGACGACCCGGCGGCCATTCGCGCGTTCACCGAACTGGGGCAGAGCGTGCTGCGCGACATTGAGACCCTGCCGCAACCCGTCATCGCCGCAATTAACGGCTTTGCCCTCGGCGGTGGACTGGAACTCGCGCTGGCCTGCGATATCCGTATCGCCTCGTCTGCCGCTCGCATGGGCCTGCCCGAGGTCGGGCTGGGCATCATACCCGGTTTGGGCGGCACCCAGCGGACGACGCGCCTGGTGGGCCGGGGCGTCGCGTCGGAACTCATCTTTACCGGCGACCTGATCAGCGCCGAGGAGGCCGCGCGGGTGGGCCTGGTCAACCGGGTTGTCCCGCCGGCTCAGTTGATGGAGACCGCGCGCAAGGTGGCAGAGCGCATCGCGTCGCGCGCGCCCGTTGCGATTGCCAAAGCCAAAGCCGCAATCCTCGCCGCAGAACAACTGCCGCTGGAGGAGGGGCTGGCCTTTGAATTGGAACGCGCGATGGAAGCGCAGGCGACGCCGGACCGCGTGGAGGGTATGCGGGCGTTCGTGGAAAAGCGCCCGCCGGTCTTTACCGGGGAGGAGCCACACTGAGTGGATCGCTGTTCGCAGCGTAGCGCAGGCCGCCGGGCCTGCATCCAGGCCGACGGCCTGCGTTGCCTGCGTCGCAAAAAACCACCCGAGGACAGAACCGCAATGGCTGTTTCTCTGCGTGAGATTTTTGAAGCAAAATCCGTTGCCGTTGTTGGCGCATCCAAGGACCCGTTCAAGGCGGGGCACCAGGTCGTGCGGACGCTCCTCGCTGTTGGATACGCAGGCAAAATTTATCCTATCAACCCCAACGAAAAGGAAATCCTGGGTTTGTCGTGTTATCCCTCTATCACCGGGATTCAAGAGCCCCTGGACCTCGTCGTCATCTGCCTGCCGGGCAAGGCGGCCGTCACGGTGATGGAAGAGGCTGAGCAACGCGGCGACGTCAAAGGTGTGGTGGTGCTCTCCGCTGGATTCGCAGAAACGGGAATCCCAGAAAATATAGGGGCCCAGCAGCGACTCACCGAAATTGCCCAACGCTCCGGCATCCGGGTGTTTGGGCCCAATTGCATCGGGATTATGACCCCCGAGACAAAACTGGTCACCGGCTTCCATCCGGGAGTCACCCTCGTCCCCGGCAATATCGGTTACGTGACGCAGAGCGGTGCTCTTGGTGGATCACTCGTGACTCTGGCCCTCAATCAGCCTAAGCCGTTGGGCTTCGCGCGCTTCGGCCACGTCGGGAATATGTGCGATGTATCCAACGTGGAGTTGATTGAGGATTACGGCAACGATCCCAGGATCAAAGTGATCCTCGTCTATCTGGAAGGGGTCAAAGACGGTCGGGAGTTTATGCGTGTCGCGAGCCAGGTGACGAAAAAAAAGCCGGTGCTGGTGCTCAAAGTGGGACGCACGGAGAGTGGTGCCAGGGCGACGCTCTCCCACACTGCCACGCTCGCTGGTACGGATGCGGTGTACGAGGGTGCATTCAGGCAGTGCGGCGTCGTGCGCGTGAACACCATGCAGGATTTGATCGCTGGCGCCAAGGCAATTTCCATGTTGCCCAAACCCCGGGGCAACCGGGTGTGCATCCTGACCGAAGCCGGCGGCCTGGGCGTCATCAGCACGGACGAAGTGGAGGCCAGCGGCGTGCTGAAATTGGCGCCGATGAGCCGGGAGACGTGTGAGAAACTGACCGCGCGGTTGCCGCCGATGGCGATGGTCTGCAAACCGAATGGGTATGTGGATACGTCCGCTGCCGCGATGGCGAAGGAATTCGGCGAAGCGATGCGCCTTATCCTCGCCGACCCCAATGTGGATATGGTGGTGTTCAACAGCATTCCACCCACATTTCTGCCCCCGATGGATGTCGCGCAGGCCATTGTACCGGCCGTCAAAGAGTTCGGCAAACCGGTCGCGGCGTGCTTCACAGTCAATGAGACCGTGGTGGAGGCGCGCCGCTATCTTGAAGAGAACGGCATCCCGACCTTTGATACGCCAGATGCCGCCGTGCGCGCGCTGGCGATTCTGACCCAGGCGACGTTCAGCGTGAGCCACCCTCTCGCCGATGTGCCCGCCGCTACCCATCCGATTATTGAACGCGCAGTTGCGGAAGGGCGTCATCTTCTGGAGCCCGAGGCGCTGGATTTCCTCGCTGACCATGGCATCGCGGTGATGCCACATATTCTGGCGAAGACCCGGGAGGAAGCACAGCGCGCCGCGATGGAAGTGGACGGACCCGTTGCGCTCAAGATCGTTTCGCCTCAGGTCATTCACAAAAGCGATGTCGGCGGTGTCCGGCTCAATCTTCAGGGACCCGAGGCGGTTGGTCAGGGTTACGACCAGATGGTGAATGATGTCAAGCGCGCGGTTCCCAAGACAGACATTCAGGGTGTACTGGTTGTGCCGATGGCGCCACCGGGCCCCGAATTGATCATCGGGATGACGCGTGACCCGCAGTTCGGCCCCACAATTATGTTCGGCATGGGCGGCGTGTTTGTAGAGTTATTCGGGGACGTGAGTTTTCGCGTCGCACCGTTTGATAGAGAGGTCGCGCTGGATATGATTCGGGAGACCAGGGCCTATCGCGTGCTGCAGGGCATGCGCGGTGAGAAACCGAAAGACATCGCGGGTCTGGTGGAGTTACTGGTGCAGGTGTCACAGTTGGCAGCGCGGTATCCGCAAATCAGGGAGATTGACCTGAATCCGGTTCGTGTGTATGAAAAGGGGTATAGCATCCTGGATGCACGGGTTCTGCTGGATATTTGATCCTATGGTTTTGGGGTCGGCGGCTTCGCTGCCGATCCCCAAACCGTGTTCTCTTCCCATAGGCCTGTACAGATCTCTGAATTTTACTGATAAAAGGGAGGTGACATATGGTAGACTACGAACTGCTGAAGGCCAGAGTGCAGGAACTGGCCGAGAGGGAGTGGGATATGGAGGCGATAATCGCCCGATACCGGAGAATGGCCGAAGAGGGGATTCCCCAAAAGACACTGAACCCGGATGAGGTCCTGGCGAACGAAGGGCAAATCCTGGACCGGGTCCAGCGGCGGGCTGAAGAGTACAATTTCCTCGCCCGCAACTGCGCGAAGGGGACCGCTCTGGCGCTGCTGGAGGAATTCGGTCTGGGCAATCTGGAAATCATCCAGGCGCTCTCTCCGTTCCCCGGCTTCGGCGGAACCGGCTGGATGTGTGGGGCGGTGACCGGTGGATTGATTGCCCTGGGCCTCTACTTCGGCAGCAGGGACGTGCTAAATTACGACGCGACTAGGGCTGCCATCCGGGCCGCGCGGGAATTCATGCCCCGTTTCCAGGCGACGGTGGGGTCTGTGTTATGCCCAGAACTGCAGGAAAAGGTGATCTTCGGCCGCTATATGGACCCGGCTGCCAGTCCGGAGAACATGGCGGCCTTTGCAGAGGCGAAGGGTTTTGAAAAGTGCAGTCTCCTGCCTGGAATCGGAGCCAGGATTGCCGCTGAGGTGATCATTGAGAGCATGAAGAGGGGGTGAGTTTATTGCGGCGGCCCTGCCGCTGCCAAAAAACGTCCCGTCGCCTTGCCCCCGCAGGGTGATGAACCCGGGTGGGGGCGTTTTTGTTTTTGTGGCTGCTGCAGATATTCTTCTCTGAACTTCAGTCTCAGGCATTTGCATTCCGACGGGCGTTGTGTTATCATATGCCTAATTCACCGAACGCGTTATGCGAATCTCGTCCTTATGCCGATTTCATCCGGGGAAATATGGCAGATAAACCTTTGACCAGGCGACAGGAGCAGGCACTGGAGACGAGAAACCGGATTTACCAGGCGGCGGTGGAACTGATGGAGCGGGAAGGGTTTGATAAGATGACCGTCGCCAGGATCAGCAGAGCGGCAGGGGTATCTATCGGGGCTTTTTACCACTACTTTGAGTCCAAAAATGACATCCTGGCGGAGATATTCCACCGGGCCGACGAGTACTTCTCAACCCAGGTTGCTCCCAGCCTGGGAGAGAAACCCGCCCCCGAACAAGTTCTGGAATTCTTTGACCACTACGCTCGGTTCAACATTGCCAGCGGCGTGGCAATGGTGCGGCAACTTTTTCATCCCACGATTAAGTTCTTTGCCCGGGAGGACCGGCCCATGCTGGCCCTATTGCGGGACCTGATCCGCAGGGGGCAGGCAAGGGGGGAAATCCGGGCCGATATGAACCCCGATGAGATCGTTCGCTTCCTTTTCGTGGTGGCCCGGGGGATAGTGTTTGACTGGGGGCTCCGCGAGGGCAGTTACGACCTGGAGGCGACGATGCATAAATATATGGAGCGCATCGTCGCAACGCTCAGAGAATGAAGGGATGGGGTTTTGCGGCTTCGCCGCAAAACCCCATCCGGCCCCCTTCAGGCCTGCTCCAGCATCTCCTGGATCACCTCTGTGCGGGCCTCTCGCTTCCGGGCGACCCGCAGGAATGCCCTGGGTATGGTCGCCAGAAGCGATTCCGCCTGCTCTGCGATCTGCCTGTAGAGACTCGCTACCCGCCTCTCCAGGTCCAGAGCCATCCCCAGTGCCTCTTTGAAACTCACGTCTTCCGGCAAAGTGATCTCCAGCCCACTCAGGTCCAGCCCCTTGAAGGAAAACGTAGCCTCCAGCGCGTCGGAAATGGTCTCCTGGTACGTCCGGAGTAGGTGGGTCTTGTTCTTCCCGCTCTCTTCAGCGAACCCCTGAAACACCTCGCGGCCCTCCTCAAAGCGGGACGCCAGTTTTTCGTAGAAGGCGGCGGAATCGTCCTCCAGTTTCTCCGCCAGGCTCATAATCGCGGATGTCGTTCAGGGCCAGGTCTTCTCCCATCAGAACCACCTCTGGATGACCACTTTGCTTTCGGTAAAGAAGCGGATGGCCTCCATCCCCTGACCGTGGAGCACCCCGAAGAAGGAGTCCTTCATCCCACTGAAGGGGAAGAAGGCCATTGGGGCCGCAATCCCCACGTTGATGCCGACATTCCCGCACTGCACCCAGTACTGGAACTCGCGCGCCCATTTGCCGCTGCGGGTGAAGATGGCGGTTGAGTTCCCAAACGGGTTGGAGTGAATCATGTCCAGGGCCTCGTTGAAACTGCCGGCCTTCATAATCATCGCCACCGGCCCGAAAATCTCCTCCCGGGCGATGGTCATATCTAGGGTGACGTTCTCAAAGATGGTCGGGCCCAGGAAACAGGCATCGGGATAATCCCCCACGATGGTCGGCTTGCGCCCATCCAGCCGGAGTGTCGCGCCTTCGGCAATCCCTTTCTCAATGTAGGCCAGGATTTTTTCCTTCCGGCTGGCACTGCGCACAGGCCCCATCTGAATCGTATCGTCCAGGCCGTACCCGATCCGAATCTTTGAGGCGGCGGCAACAAAGGTGTCCACGAACCGCTGGTAGAAGGCGTCAAACTCCCTGCTGGAGAGACCCTCGCCGACCACTACCACGTTGGCGATGGCCAGACATCGCTGGCCTGCGTTGCCGAAGCACGAGGTCAGGCAGGCCGCGACAGTATCATCCAGGCTGGCATCAGGCATAACCAGAGCGAAGTTTTTGGCGCCGCCTTGGGCGATGACCCGCTTACCCGTCTCGCCGCATCGCTTGTAGATGACGTTTTGGGCAACCGGTGTGGAACCAACGAAGCAGATACCCTTGATGTCGGGGTGGTCCAGCATCGCCGAGACGACCTCCCGATCTCCGTGGACCACGTTCCACACGCCCGGCGGGAAGCCCGCTTCATCTACCAATTCCGCCAGTTTGACCTGACTGACAGGGGTCTCCGGGGATGGCTTGATGATGACGCAGTTCCCTGTGGCGACGGCGTAGGGCGCGAACCACAGGGGGATCATCAGGGGGAAGTTGAAGGGGCTGATGATGCCGAAGACCCCCAGCGGCTGTCGGATAACGTACTCGTCAATCCCGGCGGCGATGTCCTCCAGGTTGTACCCCATCATCAGGGTCGGGATGCCCGTTGCCACCTCCACGTTCTCAATGCCCCGGCGCGTCTCTCCGCGCGCTTCGTCTATGGTCTTGCCGTGCTCCATCGTCTGAATCCGGCTCAGTTCCTCAAAATTCTCTTCCAGCAGTTCCTTGAGCCGGAAAAGGCAGCGGACCCGTGCCAGCGGTGGAGTGGTGCGCCATTCCGGGTAGGCCTCTTTCGCCGCCTCTATAGCCTGATCAAAGTCCTCCCGGGTGGAGATGGGCACCCGTGCGATGACCTTACAGGTCGCAGGGTTAACCACATCCTGCATCTCTCCCCGGGATCGGACCCACTCGCCGCCGATGAAGTTCTTCAGTTCCAGCGTCCTTTTGATGGGTTCTTCTAAGAGAGCCATATGGGACCTCCTACTCTTCGTCCTCCAGTGTCTCGTAATATGCGTCCCCCAAGTCGTTGGGGTTGAAGACTCTGCGGATTTTGGCCTGGTAGCGGTAGATGGAAGGCTGCGGCGTGGATAGATGGATTTTGTCCCGCACCTCTTTGGGGGGCGTCCGGCCATCGGGGCCGATGGCCGTGGCGTTCCACTTCTCCATGCCCACGCCCCAGCCCTTCTGCAACCCGAATTCGGTGCTGGCGTCAAAGAACTCGCGGGTGCCTTCTACGGAATCCCGGTCGTGAGGGTCAAAGTGGGTGAAGTTCTCCCAGAGGCACGTGCCGCCGCCGCCCTGCCCGCCGATAGGCCCCATCATAGAGTCGCCACCGGCCGCGACGAAGGCGCCCTTCTTCTCCCACTCCCTCTTGAACGCGCCCGCTTCCTCTACATGGCGCGTCCCGAAGTCCGGCACACCGAAGAGACCAAAACAGCCGTCGTACCCGCCAGCGTAGACCAGGTTCAGGTTCTTGTGCCCCAGCCGGATCAGATAGAGCAGCACCCAGTCGTGGATTTCGGGTGCGTTCATGGCCTCCACCTTCCAGCCGCCGGTCCGGGCCAGGATCTCATCCAGCACCCGCTCCTGCCACTCCAGGTCGCGGGGCGTCATGCCCGCCAGGATAATCTGAAAGTCCCGTTTGGACTCTTCGGTGACCCGCTGGACCTCCGGGTCTGCCAGAAGTTCCTCCAGGTCGTTCAGGGTCCCGTTGGGGTCGGTGAGGATTTTGACCATGGCGAACTTCAGGTCGCGGCCGAACATGTTGAACTGCCGGTGGGCGGAGTAGCCGATGCCTGCGTCCCAGATCATGTAGGCCGCATCGGCCCACGCTTTCCAGGACGGAAAGGCCAGGGTGTACGCCCGGAAGAGTTCCCGCGGGAGCGGGGACCGGTAGGCCGGGGGACGCCCTTCTACCGGGAGTTTATCGGGGCCGGGCCAGGGGAAGAGTTTGATGGCGCATTTAGTGAAGACGCCCATCGCGCCCTTCGCGCCGATAAAGCCCCGGAAGATACCCCGCAGGCTGGGGCCGGGCCCCTCGCCGCAGAACCAGCCGCAGCCGGAGCCCAGCGCGCCCGTTCTCAGAATTTCGCCCGTGGGCATGACCCATTCCACCCCCAGCAGGTTGTCGTAGTGCCAGCCCGCGAACAGGTTGCTGGGGCCGGACCCGAAGTATGAGGTCGCGCCCGCCAGGATGGAGCAACTGCACCCGGAGCCCGGGAGATGGGTGTTCAGGCCCCGCTTCATCGCCTCCGCCTGCAGCGTCGCCCCGATGACCCCCGGCTCAATGACGGCGAACATGTTCTTCTCGTCTATCTCCAAGATGTGGTCCATGCGCCGCATGTCCAACTGGATGGTGTTGTCGTCCGAGGGGAAACCCTGGGCAGACCAGAAGGTGCTGGAGGCCTTGACCTTGATTTTGTACTTGTTGCACAGGCGGACAATGGCCTGCACCTCTTCGGTGCTCCCTGGCAACAGGACCGCCAGCCCTCTCGGGGTGAAGGTGTCGTAGTAGGGGCCGACGTGGATGGCGGTGTGGGCCAGCGAATAGCGGTACGAATCCAGCACCGCCGGGTCGTCGGAGATGTTCTCCGGACCGACAATGTCTTCCAGAGCCTGGTAGATGTGCCTGGGTAGTGCCATGTTTTCCTCCCCCTTCAGGTGACTGGCACCCTATCAGTTACAGCAGCGCCTTCTGTACCAGGTCCACGATATCGTAGACCGGCATCGGCTCTCCGGACGCGCTGACGGCATCTATGAAGTTCCGCTCGCACCAGGGGCATGCGCTCACCAGCGCTTCCGCGCCCGTCGCGCAGGCCTCGGTGATGCGCTCAGCGGCGGTCCAGAGGGAGAATTCGGGATAGGCCTCGCGCATGCCGCCCCCGGCTCCGCAACACCAACTGTATTCCCGAATCCGCTCCATCTCCACCAGTTCCAGCCCGGGGATGGACTGGAGCACCTGGCGGGGCGGGTCGTACACCCCCCAGGCTCCGTTGTAGCGAGGCCGCTTGGGTTCGTAGACGATGACCTGATTGAGGATTTTTTTCTCCACCCCATCCCAGGGCACATACGGCTCTCCCTGTCGGCCCAGGTGACAGGGGTCGTGATATGTGACGGTCATCGGAACCGCCGAGCGGAACTGGATCTTCCGGTCCTCTATCAGGCGGGCCAGCAATTCCACCGTGTGCAGGACCTCTACCTGGAGGCCCAGGCGGGGGTAGAGGCGCTTGAAGGCGTGGTAGCCGTCGGCGCATGAGGTGACCACCATTTTTACCCCGGCGTTGGCCCAGGCTTTGACGTTGGCCTGAGCGAATCGCGCGAACTCTTCCCGGTACCCCATAGAGTACACCCGTCCGCCGCAGCAGAGTTCCCGTTCCCCCATAATCCCGACGTCCACGCCCGCGTTTCGCAGAATCGTGACCGCTGCCCGGGCGGTCTCCTGGAGTTGGGGGTCGTAACTGTAGCGGCAGCCCGCGTGGAAGACAACCTCCGCTTTGTCCCCCGGCAGGCGCGGGACGTCCAGGCCGTCGGCCCAGTCGCCACGCCGGGCCCTGGGCTGCGCCATCGTGTTCTGGTCCCGGTTCAGGCCCTCTATGACTGCTTTGTGGGCCTCCAAGCCCTGTCCGTCCGCTACGGCCCGGAATTTCAGTTCGCGGACCATCTCCAGCGGCTCCAGGTTATAGCGGCAGATTTTGCAACTGACGTCACAAGAGCCGCAGGTCAGGCAGGTGAAGACGATGCGCCGCAACGTGTCCGTGTAGTCAATCTGCCCCCGAATCAAGGAACGGGCAACAGCGTATCGGCCCCGGGCGGAGTAACTGTTAAAGTTGTGGTAGGCAATGCTGGGGCAGTTCTTGGCGAAACGCCAGCTCTTCATTTGGTCAAAGGGAATCCACTTGCAGTAGGAGCACTGGCTGCAGCGGTCCATTTCCCCGGCGAAATCTTCCAGTGGCATGGGTCGCCTCCTCAAAAGCACAGTTTGCCCGGGTTCATCACATGGTTGGGGTCAAAGATGTCCTTGACCTTGCGCAGCGTGACGGTGGTCTGGGCATCGGCGTTATAGGCCATCTGGGCCCATATCCCGTAAGGTCGCGAGAAGAACGCTTTCTGGTTGAACAGTCGGACGCTGGCATCGCGGAACAGTTCCTGTGTACGGCTCACCTCCGCCGGGTTCTTTCGGTCAAAGGGAAGGATGAACTCGCAGTGACAGCCGACGCCCTGGTGGACTGGCTGGATGTAGACGCCGATGTCCGGGGCGGGGTACTGGTGGTCGTTGGCGGCTGCCATCACCGTCGCGACAAAGCCGGGTGTCCGCTCCAGCGGGGTCAGGAAGAAAATCTCCTGCATCCCCCCTTTGTACCGGATTTTCCAGTACGGCTCCGCCGAGGGTTCCAGCAGAAGCCGGAGCAAATCGCCGCCCCGGCAGCCCGGCACGGCGGGCAAGAGGCTCAGACCGAACTCCTGGGCAATGTCCCGGATGTCGCTCTCCTGTGCCCGCACCCTCTCGGTGGGCAGGAATTCCCCACCCGTAATCCCGACGACGACGGTCCAGGCCGGCAGCGTGTCCCGCAGAACCGGGATGTCCGACGGCTGGCGGGCGAGGATGGTTGCCAGGCAGGTGCTGTTGACGATGAAGAGTTCATCGCCAAATCGGAAGCGGAGGAGTCGGTAGGTGAAGTCCAGCAGGTCTTCCAACCGGGGGGGCGGGAATCAGGAAGAGTTTTCGGGCCTGGGGAAGCACTTCGCACTTCACTGAGGCCCACGTGGCGATACCCATCGTGCCCTGAGATGCCGAGAGGAGCCGGTAGTAGTCCAGTTGCGCCGGACCGGCCCCCCAAACAGGCACCCGTCCTTCCTCCCAATCCTCATTGGTCTCTCCACGGTAGACGCCGCTCCCGCTGTAGAGTTTGTCCCCGTTGCCCCACACAATCTCCAGGCTGCGCAGCGGCTCCAGCATGTTCCAGTGGTAGCGGGGGGACATGGGGGGCTCTCGTTCCAAGAGGGCCGCCAGGACCGATTTGTTCGGTCGGGGGAGAAGGGGCATGATGACCCGCAGGCCATACTTCTGGAGTTCCGATTGGAGTTGCCCGTAGGTCACTCCCGGTTCAATCAGGACCAACCGGTTGCGGCGGTTTACCTTTAGCACCCGATTCATTCCGCTCAGATCCACGATGACCGCCTCAGGGGCAGTGGGGGAAGTGTCACCCCGGAAGTGCGGAGGGCCCGAACTTACCGGCACCAGTGGGGTTCCGGTCTCGTTGGCCCAGAGGACGATTCGCTGGACTTCGTCCACGTTCTTCGGCTTGACCAGGAGGTGGGGCTTCAGCGGGGGGATGAGCGTATGGTCCAGCGAGCAGGGTTCGCCGAGATCAGGGGTTTCCACAACAGCGGCTTCTCCGACAATCTCTACCAGTTGGGCTTTCTTTTCGTCCGTGAGGCACTCCCTCGCCGACGATGCGATTGTTTGACCGAACGTGTTCGGTGAACGTATTCAGTATACATCGGTTGGGTGGATTTGTCAACATGGACGCCGCCAGCGTTGTTCAATACGGGCGACGCCTGGCCTTGCCCGTTCTCTATCCCATCAACAGATACCCTTGGTGTTCCCACTCTGTGGGGTTGAGTGAATTGGGCATTGTAGCCTCTGTCATCCTGTTCTCTGACCGCGGTGGCGCGTCGCCTCTGTACTGGAGCGTAGCGCAGGCTGCCAACCTGTCCGGTACGCCGAAACAAAACGCCCCACCCGGTGGGGTGGGGCGTCTGTCGTCGTCCAAAGAACAGGTGACCCGCGCAGGACTCGAACCTGCAGCCAAGGGATTAAGAGTCCCCTGCTCTACCTGTTGAGCTAGCGGGCCAGAGTGGTGAATATTTTACCACATTCTATCCCTTTGGCAAGTGGGCGCACTCCGTCCCTATTTGACATATCCCCCACAACCCGGTACAATTCGGGGCGGGAGGTGTGATGAACGCATCTGCTGATCTCCGCCAACTCCCCAGCGTGGACCGGATTCTGAATGCTCCGGCCGTGCAGGCCCTGATGCCTTTCTACGGCCACCGGCTGGTCGTCACGGCCATCCGTAAGACGCTGGATGCTATCCGGCAGGAGGTGCGGTCTGGAAGCGAACCGCCGACGCCGGAGGAAGTGGTCGCCCGAGCGACGGCATACCTCCAGGAGCATCTGGCCCCCACCCTGAAACCGGTCATCAACGCCACCGGTGTTATCATCCACACCAACCTGGGGCGGGCCCCCCTCTCCGCCGCTGCCCGCGCGGCAATGGAGGCCGTCGCCCGGGGCTACTCCAACCTGGAATACGACCTCCCCACTGGGCGGCGGGGCCATCGCACGCTCCACGCGGAGCGGCTCCTCTGCGAACTGACCGGCGCGGAGGCCGCTCTGGTCGTCAACAACAACGCCGGAGCAGTCCTCCTGGCCCTCACTGTTATGGCCCGGGGCCGGGGTGTGCTCATCTCTCGGGGCCAACTGATAGAAATCGGCGGCGGCTTCCGCATCCCGGAGGTGATGGCCCAATCCGGCGCGCGGCTGGTAGAGGTGGGCACCACCAACCGCACCCACCGCCTGGACTACGAGCGTGCGCTCGCGGAAGACCCGGATGTCGCTCTCATCCTCCATGCCCACTCCTCCAACTTCCGCATCGTCGGCTTCACCGCGGAGGTGAGCCTACCAGAACTGGTGGAACTGGGACAGGCCCACGGGGTTCCGGTGATGGCCGACCTGGGGAGCGGGGCGCTGCTGGATACGGCGGCCTTCGGCCTGACCCACGAGCCCATGGTGCAGGAGGCCGTCGCAGCAGGCGCGGCGGTGGTTTGCTTCAGCGGGGACAAACTCCTGGGCGGTCCGCAGGCGGGCATCATTGTGGGCCGGGCGGAATTTGTTGACCCGATGAAGCGCCACCCTCTGGCCCGCGCGCTCCGGGCCGACAAACTCTGCCTGGCGGGCCTGCAGGCCACCCTGATGCACTACCTGCGGGAAGAGGCGACGGAGCGGATTCCCGTCTGGCGGATGATGGCGACGCCGGTGGAGGAACTGGACCGGCGGGCCCGCCGCTGGCGGCGAGCACTCCGGCGGGCGGGCATTCAGGCCGATGTGGTGGACGGCCAGTCCACCGTGGGCGGCGGGAGCCTCCCCGGGGAAACCCTGTCCACCCGTCTGCTGGCCCTGCCGCTTCCCGACCCGGACCGGATTGCGGCGG
>DAOTWK010000013.1:0-2238 GCA_034435815.1 Anaerolineae bacterium
GGTTACCGTCGGGCAACCCGCGGCGGCAGCCGTCCGTTCGCAGACCACGCTATTCCATTAGAGCCACTTAAGGGCGCCGAGAGGTCAGCCTCTCCGGGCCCTTGGGCCGGAGGACGGCCTCCGCCGTCCGTTTCGGTCAACACTGAGGCCCCGCAGGGGCCTCGCTGCGCCCGGCCAACCGGTCGGCGCCGGGCCGTTTTAACTTTCGTCCAGAACCTTCGCGCCGATCTGCTGGAGCGTCTCCTTGACTTTATGCTCAAGGGTGGTCTTTTTGAACCCGCCGGGCTGCGCGCGCGCCCGCAGCAGAACCTCAATATCCAGTTCCGTGCTTTCGCCATGCAGCGGCATCACCACCCCGCGCACGAAATCGGAGAATTTGTCCCAGGGGACTTTCACCCGCAAGGTGTACATTTGCACGCCCGGCTGGGGCGACGGCGCCGGCACAGGACCGGGCAGAGGTCCTTCTCCAACCGCCGGCGCCCCCTCTGCCGGCTCTATCGCCGGTCGTTCATCCGCCGGCACAGCCACCTCCCGCACCAGAACAGCGTCGGATTCCACCGCCGAAGGGGATATCGGCTCCTTGAAATAAGCCCGGTCGCCGATCCGGACCCCAAAGAGGCCATCTCTCACGCCCTGGGCGATGGCCTCGTACACCACCCGCTTGTCGGATAGTATGGGCAGGCCGGGGTACTTCAAAAACGCCTCAACGATTTCCTCCACCGGCTTCTCCGCCTCGTCGGCGCGCAGAGTTTTTTCAAGAAGAACCTTGGGGGAAAGTCTCTCCACCAGGAGGCCTTCGCTGCGCAAGTAGTTGCGCACGCGCTGGACCAGATTCGCCTTCTCGCCGACGATCGGAAGGCCCAAATCGGCCCATTCCACACCGTCTGTGCCCTTCCTGGCCAGGTGACGGTAACAGGAGAGCAACTGCAACTCAATGTCACCCTCGGCATCTTTGATCCGGTTGTCCAGCCAACTCTTGTTCTCTTCCGTCAATTGCCGCATCAACGCTTTGTCGTCGGAGATGGCGCACAGGGCCAGATACCGTTTGACCCGCTGCCGCAGGGCAGTTAGTGAATCGCTATCCGCCGCCAGGACCAGCAACGTGTTCTGATACACGCGGAAGGTCTGACCACATTTCCCGAGCAGTTCCTCCACGAACTGGCCCGTGACGCTGGCCTGGCGGGTGTACTCGGTTGAGAGCACCGCCAGTTTGAGCAGCCGGTCGTCCCGCACGTCCTGGGATTCCCTGGGCCAGAGGGTCACCGCCATTCCTGAGCCGGCGATCTTTTCCAGCCGCGACCGGATTTCCTCGGCGATGTGTTCCTCCCTGACCCCCTCCTCCCGCTCTATGATGATGCGGTTCAGGTTGGGCTGGCTGGAGAAGGAATAGAGGCCCTTCTCCACGTGCAGATACCACAGATCTTCCTCCAGACGCCGCAGCGCATCGGCGATGATGGCCGGCTGAATCCCTTCGCGCAGCACCGCCAGCCGCACGCGCTGGATGCCGACGCCTTTCTTTTCGCCACCACTGAAGGACTCAAAGAAGATGGCCCGCGCCAGGCCGCTGGCGATGCCGAACCGGGCGTATTCGGACCCCATATCTTGGTCAATCTTTTCGGCCTTGGCGTTCGGCCCGCCGATGTCGGAGGCAATCACCCCCTGATATTCATTGCCGATATGCCGCAGAAACTCCCCGCGCACCGCCGGATTGGTCAAATCAATGTGGCACGGCGGGAACAGCGGCCGCCGCTGAAAGTCGCGCAGGTCTTCCTTGAGCCGGCGCAGGAACAGCGGGTTGTCGCCGTTCTGCACCGACTCCTGGAGGTCCTGGAGCGGGTTGGCCCTGGCAAACATCCCCGGCTCCAGCAAATCCAGGAGCAGGCGGAAGTTCTCCGGATCGCCCCGATGGGGGCTGGGGTAGCGGTCAGGAACAGGAGGAACTGGCCGGTGCGGGATAACAACTCGCCGACGCGATAACGCTCGGTCTTGCTGGTCTTCTCGCCGTAGCGGTAGGCGGCCATCTTGTGGGCTTCATCCACCACCACCAGGTCCCAGCGGAGCTCCCCCAGCGTCGCCATCACTTCCTTCTGCCTGGCGAAGTCCATAGAGATAATGACCTGCGCCTCCTCCTGCCAGACGTTGCGTCCCCAGGTGGCGTTCATCATCCCCCGATCCACCACCGTAAATGTCTCACCGAAGCGCTCCTTCATCTCGCGCAGCCACTGGTCTTTGAGATGC
>DAOTWK010000014.1:0-12162 GCA_034435815.1 Anaerolineae bacterium
GCCGGGCTGGCCGGTCTGGTGCTGACCTGGCGCCCGGGCCGGGCGCGGGTCGGAGGGATTCTCGTGGCCCTGCTCCTGGCCGCGCTGGTCGCCGGAAACGCCCGCTCCGGCTGGGTGACCATCTCCGTCAACAAGATGGGCGGGGAGGAGGCCCCGCGCGCCTATGAAAAGTGGAACGCCTACTCCCGCGTCACCGTCTACGAGGTTAACTACAATCCGTTCTTCTGGTCGGTAAGCGACATCGGCTGGCAGCGGACCGTTCAGCAGGGCGGCCTGGGGCACCGTCTCCTGCTGATTGACGCCGTTGCCGGGACCCCCATCCAGGAGTTCAAGGGCGAACTCTACTGGGTCTCCTTCCTGCGCTACGACCTGACCTCTTTCGTGTACCATCTGGTGGAGAAGCCGGAGACGCTGGTCATCGGGCCGGGGGGCGGGCGGGATGTGCTGGCGGCGCTGGCCTCTGGCGCTCCCCACGTGACGGCGGTGGAGGTCAACCCGGCGGTGGTGGCGGCGGTGCGCGGTCCGTTCGCCGAATTCGCCGGACACCTTTACGACCGCCCCGACGTGACGGTGGTGGTGGAGGACGCCCGGGGCTACATCGCCCGCAGTCCTCACCGCTACGACGTCATCCAGGCCGCGCTGATTGACACCTGGGCGGCTGGCGCTTCCGGCGCTTTCGCCCTCTCCGAGAACAGCCTCTATACCGCCGAGGCATTCCAAACATACTACGAGCATCTCACCGACCGGGGCATCCTCTCCGTCTCCCGCTGGTATCTGCCGGGGCGGCCCGCTGAGACACTCCGCCTGATTTCCACCGGTATGGCTGGATGGGCCCGCGCGGGCGTCGCCGACCCGCGCCAGCATGTGGCGGTAATCGCCCATTTCGTCGCCAGCAACCCGACGGAGGGCCTGGCGACCGTCCTCTTCAAGCGCGCCCCCTTCTCTGCCGAAGAGGTTGCCACCATTCAGGCCATCGCGGACGACCTGGATTATACGGTTCTCTGGGCGCCGGGTCTCCCAGCCACAGAGGATGTGGGGGAGTTTCTGACCGCTGCCGATCCGGAAGCGTGGATCGCCCGCTATCCGCTGGACATCACTCCGGCAACCGATGACCGGCCTTTCTTCTTTAACCTGGTCCGGTTCGGGGACCTCTTCTCTCCAGCCCTGCGGGCCAGCGGGGTCTACCGGATCAGCGTAGAGTCGGCAGGGATTTTGTTGGCGATACTGGGGATCACGACGGCGATCAGCGTTCTCTTCGTCCTGGTGCCGCTGGGATGGGGCGTGCGGCGGCGGGGGCTGGTAGCCCCTTCGGCCCGGATGCTGGCCTACTTCGGCGCGCTGGGCCTGGGCTTTATGTTGGTGGAAATCCCCATCATCCAGCGCCTGACTGTCTATCTGGGACGACCTGTCTACTCCCTGGCGGTGGGCCTTTTTGCCCTGCTGCTCTTCAGCGGACTGGGGAGCCTGTGGGCCGGGCGGCGCAGGGGGCAACCGCAGTTGCCCCTGCTGGTGGGATTGGTCGTGCTGAACGCGCTGGCCGTGCCGTGGGTGCTGGATAAGACGATCGGGTGGCCGCTGGCGGCCCGTCTGGCGATGGCGGTGGGGGTACTGGCCCCCCTGGCTTTCCTGATGGGCATCCCCTTCCCGACGGGGGTCCGCCTGGCCGGGATCCGGCGGCCTGGGGTGGTTCCTTGGCTCTGGGGGATCAACGGGGTGATGTCGGTGATGGGATCGGCGCTCTCCATCGCGGTCGCCATCCACTTGGGCGTCCGGGCCACCTTGCTGGTCGCTGCCGGATGCTACGCGCTGGCTGCTGGGGTGTTCCGGCGCGGGGAGTTTTGATGCCCTCTTTGGCTCTCGGGTTGGGGGCTATTCCTCAAACCCCAGCCTTCGGTCCCGCATACTGATCCACCGGTGCTGGCCGATGATCAGGTGGTCCAGCACCCCGATCCCCAGCAACCGTCCGGCCTCCACCAGTTGCCGGGTGACGGCGATGTCGTCGGGTGAGGGAGTGGGGTCGCCCGAGGGGTGGTTGTGGGCAACGACAATGGCGGCGCAGTTGCGCCGGATGGCCTCCCGAAACACCTCCCCGATGCGAATCTGTGTCAGCGTCAGATTGCCTCGGTAGAGGGTCTGAATGCCCAGGACCCGATAACGGGCGTCCAGGAACAAAGTGCAGAAATGCTCCTGCTCCAGGTGGCCGATTTCGGCCATCAGGAGTGCAGCGGCGTCGTGGGAAGTATAGAGGGTGGGGCGTTCCTCCGGCGCGGCCAGCGTCATCCGCCGTCCCAGTTCCAGCGCGGCCTGAAGTTGGGCCGCCTTGGCGATGCCCATCCCCCGCTCCGCTACCAGTTCGGAGAAACTGGCCCGAGCCAATCCGGCCAGTCCCCCATAGCGGGCCAGCAGGCGCGTCGCCACATCCAGCACGCTTTCTCCGCCCACGCCGGTGCGCAGGATAATGGCCAGCAACTCGGCGGTGGAGAGGGCTCCCGGCCCCAGCCGGGCCAGCCGCTCCCGGGGCCGCTCGGTCGTCGGCAACTCTTTAATGGTCGGACG
Organism: Anaerolineae bacterium; assembly: GCA_034435815.1. GTDB lineage: Bacteria > Chloroflexota > Anaerolineae > B4-G1 > DUEL01 > SpSt-77. The sequence goes on from DAOTWK010000014.1 coordinate 2,557, forward strand.
GTAAATGGCTTCCTCTCGTTCGCCCATTGTGCTCCAATCTGTATGTACTACCAAGACGCAAGGACACGAAGTTAATTGTTAATTTTGCTTTGGGTCTTCGTGTCTTTGAGGTGATTCTTCTGGTATCTGGTCAGGTCCGTACCGGCGGAGAAATGCCTCCCTGGACATCCAGATTTCTGCCCGCCGGAGGCGGAGGAGGGGACGCCCCTGCAGGCTGACCGGGTTGAACGTCCACATAATGGCCCAGGTGTAGAAGTTCTCCCAGAATTCCCCGAACCGGCCCAACGCGCGCCGATAAGGGAAGATGTCAAACCCCAGACGCTGGATCAATGGGGTGGGGCGCCCGTCGGCGGAGAGAGCCAGGACGGTGATGCCGCCGATAGCCTCTGCTCTGTGCCCCTCCGGCTGTTCCACCAGCCAGCAGGCAACTTGCCGGAACGAGTCCGTCAGCATCCGGTGGACCCGAGCGGCCCACTTCAGGTCGGGGCCGTTCGCGCCGGGGTGGGGGAGGTGCTCGTTCCAGAGGTGAAGTATCAGTACCGGCGCTCCGGCGCGCACCCGCGCCCCGTCGGAGAGGGAGAGGTCATACGGCGCCCGCGCCCATTGGAGCCGTATCAGGCAATTCGGGTCGTCGCGGAACTCAAAGACTCCGGTGACCCGGCAGATGAATCGGTCAAACGCCCGCACCAGGGGCCGCATCACCGACCGCCAATGAGCAGAATGCCCAGTACTATCAGTGCGGTGCCGAGCCACTGGGCCGGTGAGACGGTCTCCCCGAAAAGCCAGACGGCGGCCAGCACCTGCACGCCGATAACCGCCAGCCCGGTGGTTACAGGAAATGCCACCGAGAGGGGGACGTAGCGCAGGAGCCCTGTGAGCGTCAGGACGGTGATGAACCCGGATAGATTACCGATGACTTGCCAGAGGAGGAAACGGCGCCAGTCCGGGCTGTGGGCAGAAATTTTGAAACTGGCATTGGCGATGACGTTGAAGAGCAGGTTGGCTCCGACCAGAGCCACCACGCTCCCTGTCCGGTCTATGGGCAGACTCTGCAGGCGGAGTTTTGGCATCGGCTTTCCCCTTCGGGATAGTCGTAGTGGGGCAACTCTTGCAGAGTTGTCCCACTACGCGATGGCCGCGGTAGGCAGGGTAAAGGCGACGGTTAGGCCGCCGCCGGGGGTCGGTTCGGCCCAGATACGGCCGCTGTGAGCCTCCACGATGTGGCGGGCGATGCTCAGGCCCAGACCGCTGCCCCCCGTCGCTCGCTGGCGGGAGGGGTCCCGCCGCCAGAACCGCTCAAAGAGATGGGAGAGGTCCTCCGGGGGCACACCCGGGCCGTTGTCGGCGACAGCGATAACCACTTCCCGACCCCGGTCGGTTACCCGAACCGTGATGCGACCCTCCGGCGGAGTGTGCCGGAGCGCGTTGCTCAGCAGATTCCCCATCACTTGGGCCAGCCGGTCCCGGTCGGCCAGGACCAGTGGGAGAGACGCCGGGCGTTCCAGCGTGAGGGAGATGCCGCGCTCTTGGGCAACCGACCGGTGGGCTTCCAGTACCTCCTCCAGAAAGTCTCCCACGTCCAGCGGTGCCTTGTGGAGGGTCAATTCTCCGGCGTCGGCCTGAGAGAGCAGGCGGAGGTCTTCCACCAGCCGGGAGAGAGTGCGGACCTGGGCCAGCGCGGCCAGCAGATTTTCAGGATCAGTGGGATAGACTTTGTCCACCATTGCCTCCAGTGTCCCCTGAAGGACGGTGAGCGGGGTGCGCAGTTCGTGGGCCAGGTCAGCGGTCTGGTTCCGGCGGGCCTCCTCGGCGCGGGCCAAACTCTCCGCCATCTGGTTGAAGGCGCGGGCCAGTTGGGCGACCTCATCGGTGCCGCGGACGGGCGCCCGGGCGGAGAGGTCACCCCGGGCGATGGCCTGGCTGGCCGCAGTGAGTTGCTGCAGCGGATGAATGATGGAACGAAAGAGCAACCCTCCCACCATCAGGGCCACGGCGAGGGCGGCCAGAGTGGCGGCCAGCAGCGCAGCACGAACGCGAGAAAGGAATGCCTGTTGCTCCGTATTCAACGGGTACGGCTGCGGGAGGGTGGCATTGGGGAGGATATAACCTACCACCTCTCCATTCACCAGTACCTGAATCCCGCTTTGAAGATCACGGCGGCTGGCTGTCCCACGCGGGTCGCCGCGCGTATCACCGACAATCTGGCCCGACGCGTCGGCCACCCGGAAGTCCATCATCCCGGGAGGAGCTATCCCCCGGCGCATCATCTGGGCCCGGGGGAGGACAGAGAGTGCTTCCTGGAGGCCATCCCAGGAGCCGTAGACGGCGTAGTACTCAGCCAGCGCGATCGCGACCCGCTCCCACGGCCCGCCCCGTGTCAGCGCGTAGCGGCGAAATTCCTGTTCCGTCGTCCAGCCGACCAGAGCCGCCACCACGCCGATGGCAACCAGGACAACGGCCAGAAAGGCCAGCATTCCCTTCCAGAATAGGCTACGCATGCTCTATATCGGGGTTCAGCCGATACCCCACTCCCCAGACAGTCAGAATGAAGCGGGGGTTGGCGGGATCTGGCTCTATCTTGCGCCGCAGGTTTTTGATGTGAGCGTCCACTGTCCGCTCGTATCCCTCAAACGCCACGCCCTGGACGGCTTCCAGCAGGTCGGAACGGCGGAAGACCTGTCCTGGAGCGCGCATCATCGTTTCCAGAAGGCCAAACTCCGTCGGCGTGAGGTCTACCGGTTTCCCGTAGACAGTTACTGTATGGGTGGCACGGTCCAGGGAGATGGGGCCGAATTGGAGGACGGGGGGCGGCGCAGCGGGCCCCTGGACGCGGCGCAGGACCGCGCGCACCCGCGCCACCAGTTCCCGAGGGCTGAAGGGTTTGGTGACGTAGTCGTCGGCGCCCAGTTCCAGGCCCACGATGCGGTCCGTCTCCTCCACGCGGGCGGTGAGCATGATGATGGGGACGTCTCGCTCCCGCCGGATGCGACGGGTGAACTCCAACCCGTCCATCTTCGGCATCAGGATGTCCAGGACGATGAGGTCGGGTTGTTCGTGGCGGGCGGCGTAGAGGGCTTGCTCGCCGTCGGAGGCGGTGACGACGCGGAATCCGGCCTCCTCCAGATAGGCCCGTACCAGGCGCAGGATTTGCGGCTCGTCGTCTACGACCAGAACGGTTTGCATACCATCATTTTTAACGTGCCGGGCACTTCCAAAAGTGCCTGGCACGTTCAAGGGTGCTTGGCAACTCCGCTTCACTATTTTCAACCCGAACGGCGGAGATTTTGTGAAGACGCCGTGAAGAATTTGTGAATCTGGAGTAACCTGCCAGGCACTTTCAAGGTGCCTGGCAGGTTTCGTTATTTGCGGGTTTGTGTCATCCGGTCCCGAACATCCGGTCGCCTGCGTCTCCCAGGCCGGGGACGATGTAGCCGGCCTCGTTGAGATGATTGTCAACCGCCGCCAGATATACCGGGACATCAGGGTGGGCCTGGGTGAAGCGGTTCAGGCCAGGCCACGCCGCGATGATACCGACGAATTTGATCCGGCGAGCCCCCCATCGTTTCAAAATGTCCACCGCCGCTACCGCCGACCCGCCGGTCGCCAGCATCGGGTCCAGCACCAGGCAGACATCCACCGTTGGGCTGACGGGGAGGCGGGAATAGTACTCCATTGGCTGGAGAGTCCGCTCGTCGCGGGAAAGGCCGATATGCCAGACTTCGGCCCCGGGCAGCATCTGCCACGCCCCCTCCACCATAACCAGGCCCGCTCGCAGAATGGGCACCAGTCCAACTTTTTCCAGCAAACGTCGCCCCTCCGCGCGCCCCAGGGGAGTCTGGATCAGGACCGGCTCGGTCTGCAGGTCAGCCGTCGCTTCGTAGACCAGGAGGATGGAGATTTCCCGCACCAGTTCGCGGAACTTTTTGGGGTCGGTGCGCTCGTCTCGCAGGAGCGCCAGTTTGTGTTGGACCAGCGGATGGGTGGAAAGGAACACCTGAGCCATAATGCCTCCGGATGGGTGAGCGTGGAAATTAGTATACCTCATTTGTGCAGATTGACAAACCTATTTCCTGCGCAATCCCCGACGGGTGGCCCGCGCCCATCCCAGCGGAAACTCTTCTACGGTGACCAGTACCCATCCGGAGACATCGGGGCCGGGGATGGTTTCACCACGCAGAAAGGATGGGAGGGCGGGATCGTTGAGTTCCAGTCGGTGAATCGCCCGCACAGCATCAGGCCGGATGCCCATCGCCAGGGCGCGGGAGGGCACGAAGGCCGTCCCCTCCACCTGTCCCAGCAACCATCCCGGGCGAAATATCCTCAGGCCTTCCCACATTTCGGGTGGGATAGCGGCGCGGTAAAGGCGATTGCCCAGAACCAGCAATCCCTTGTCGGGTGGTGGGGCCTGAAGGGCTTGCCGGGCGAATTCGTTATAAAGGGCGCGCGCCCGGCCCGGAAGGCTGGTGCGAGGCCGGGGGCGGTGAGGATGTTCGTCCCCATTGCGGCGGAGGAGGGCATAGAAATGGCCCCGTCCAGGGCCCCGGTGGGGCCAGAGTCTAATGGTGCGTCTTAATCGGGTGTCCGTCTCGCCGATCCATTCCGGGTGCCCGGTGTCCCCGATCGGGCCGGCGAGTGCCGTTTTGGGAACATCCACCAACTCAAAGTCGGGGTGAGTGCGCAAAAAGTGGCCGATGACGCCTTCGTTTTCTTCGGGGGCGAAGGTGCAGGTGGCGTAGAGTAGGTAGCCGCCGGGACGGACCATCCGGGAGGCATTTTCCAGAATGGCTGATTGCCGCCGGGCGCATCCCCGTATGGCTTCCTCACTCCAGTCCCGCGCGGCGGCTTCTTCTCTGCCGAACATCCCCTCGCCGGAGCACGGGGCATCCACCAGAACCCGGTCAAAGAGGTCTTCCCAGCGCGCGGCCAAGCGCTCAGGTGTCTCGTTCAGCACCATCGCGTTCGTGACGCCGCACCGGTCCAGGTTCTCTGCCAGAGCGCGCACCCGGCGGGGATGGATTTCGTTGGCGATAAGTACCCCCTGGTTCTGCATCCACGCGGCCAGATGGGTGGTTTTCCCGCCGGGCGCGGCGCAGAGGTCCAGTACCCACTCGCCGGGCTGGGGGGAGAGCAGAGGGGCAGCCAGCATAGCGGAGGGGTCCTGGAGGTAATAGAGGCCCGCTTCGTGGTACGGATGGGTGCCGGGGCGGGCCGTCGCTTCTGGAACGACAAAGCCTTCCGGGCACCAGGGGACTGGCTGCAGGGGGAACGGGGAGCGGGCCAGGAAATCCGCAGGCGAAATCTTCAGTGGGTTTACCCGCAGGCCGATGGTAGGAGGGGCCTGCAGGGCTTCCAGAAAGGCAGGAAACTCCGGCCCCAACCATGCGGCCATCCGTTGGAGGAAGAGGGGAGGAAATGGCATGCCCGCCGTTTCTAGAAATGGAAGTTTCGGTTTGGGGGAGGTTATATCCACCCCAGGATGACGCCGAACACCAGGATGCTCACAATGTCTATCCCGTAGATGACCCCCAGCACCGTTGCCTTTTTCCGGATGTCTTCCATATCGTGGACCCAGAACGAGACCAGGAAGAAGGGCAGGTAGCCCACCAGAAAGATGAGCCAGGGGGCCTGCGCGTTCCACCAGGGATACTCCCACGTCAGCGCGCCGATCGCGTTCAGCAGGACCTCCACGAACACGCAGAAGGCCGACCCCAGCACCGCGATGAGCAGCCGGTTCGGGATACCCAGCACGCGCGCCTTTTTGTCTGCCGGGAGCATCTTCCCGAATCCAATCCCCGCGATGGCGAACATGAAGCAAATCTCAATGTTGAGCCCGATGAGGATGAGAAACGCCGTTTTCCCCGGCGCTCCCCACACCGGCGCGTAGTTGGTGAAGTGGAACACAAGAGCGTTCCATATCTCGTTGAACCAGTCCATTCCCCAGAAAGCCAGTCCAGCAAAGACCAGGTTCCAGTTTCTGCGCTCCACCTCCACTGCGTAGACATAGACGACCAGTGCGAAGAGGGGGATGACGTACCACTGGAACTGGCTGCCGTCCCGGAGAATGGCCAGTGCTTTCAAAGCGGAATCGGTTGGCATTTCGGTCCTCCTGCATGATAAAGGGGATACCTCGGTTTTGGTATCTATTATACCACAGAAATTGCGGGAGGGGGTTGGGCTGACAAGTGTAGTTTTTCGGGGAGCGGGGGATGCCGATCCGGGCTCTCACCCCACCCCTTACCCCTCCCCTCTCCCGCTCGCCTTTCGGCGGCGGGAGAGGGGAGGGGAACGAGGGGATTTTGGGCGGGCGGCTTCGCCGCCCGCCCAAAATCCCCTTTCTTCACCCCCCCCTTTCCCTAGGGCGGAGCGATGGGGAGAGGGGGGCAAGGGGGGTGAGGGGCAAAAATAAGCCCATCACCTGCCCGGAACAGGACGGCACAAAAACCTACACTTGTGAGGGGGGGAGCGGGCGGGTGGTGTCCCGAACTTGTCGGGCTGCCTTTGCCCAGCGGTAAACTGCCCTGGGCGCCGATTGGAAATTGGCCTCTGCAGGCGCTCTTGCGCCGGGCGTCAACCCCTCGGGCTGAGCCCTCGGGGCGAAGCCTTTGTTGACGCCCTGTTCAGGGAGTCAGCGAAAGCGGACCCCCTGGCCGAAGGCCCAGAGCGGGCGACGCCTCGGGCGGCCTTCGGCGTGGCCCTTCGGTCGGCCCCTGGGGCGGCGGCCCAGCCTGTGCAAACCTTACCTTAGAGTGCATCGGTTGCGGTTTCCGGCGCGTGTGGTAAAATATGTTTCCATCAGGGTGGACTGATGAATCTTGGAGGACCCCCATGCCTGTCTCAAACGAAGAGTTGCGGAATCGTCTTCTACAGGAACGCGTGTACCTTCTGGAACAGTTGACACGATCGGGCGAAAACGAATATCGCGGAGCCGGCTACGGAAACCACATCGCCGATGATGCCACGGAGACGTTTGAGCAGGCCAAAGAGGTCTCCCTTCAGCGAAACGAGACCTCTTTGCTCTGGCTGGTAGACCATGCCCTGGAGAAGTTTGACCTGGGCACGTACGGCATCTGCGAGGCATGTGGCGCCCCGATTGATCGGGCTCGCTTAAAAGCCTTGCCCTACGCTCTTTACTGTCTGGACTGTCAGGCCCAGATGGAGCAGCGCCGATAAGGGTAACTTTCGGGGACAGCCCACAGGGGTGCTTTGTTGTCCGGTCTCAAAAACCCGATTTTGCCCGCGATTGTGGGAACAGTTCTTGCCCTGGACCAACTCAGCAAGTCCTGGGTGGTCGCCCACATGAGTTTAGGGGAATCCAGGGAAGTGGCCTCATGGCTGGCTCCCCTTTTCTCCCTGACGTATGTCACCAATACCGGTATCGTTTTCGGCCTCTTCCAGGGCATGGGCGACATTCTTCTTATCGTGGTCTTCATTGCTATTGGCGCGATTTTCCTCTACTATCGCCATTTCCCAACTGGCCCGATACCCCTGCATATTGCCCTGGGCTTGCAATTGGGTGGTGCCCTGGGCAACCTGGTGGACCGGCTGGCACGAGGCGCGGTGGTGGATTTCATAGACCTGAACTTCTGGCCTCTCCATCACTGGCCCATTTTTAACCTGGCCGATGCCAGTATTGTGACTGGAGTCGTTCTGTTGCTGCTGGTGATGTTGACTGAGAAAGATCGTCAGCCTGCGCCTGTGCCCGAGGAGAGTGGGGGAGAGTAGCGGGGCCTGGGGGGGCGGCGAAGCCCCCGCTGCACGGCAGATGGCCCTCTCAGGAGAACCTTTGACTGAAGAAACCACCTTCGTTCTGTCCCCGGAGGAAGCGGGAGAGCGGCTGGACCGGGTACTGGCAGCCCGATTCCCGCAACTCAGCCGGGCCCAATTACAGCGGCTCATCCGCTCCGGCGCCATCACCGTCAACAATGCTGTCGTCCGTCCGGCCTACCGGCTCGCCTCGGGTGACCGCATCGCGGTGACCTTCCCGGAAGAGCCGACCGTTCGCCCCGAATCCCTCCCATTGGACATTGTCTATGAGGACGAGTACTTGCTGGTGGTGAACAAACCGGCGGGAATGGTCGTCCATCCGGCGGCGCGCATCGTCAGCGGCACATTGGTCAACGCTCTGCTATCTCATTGCCCCCAGGTGGCGGACGTGGGCGGTCCGGACCGGGCAGGCATCGTCCATCGGCTGGACCGGGAGACATCGGGGCTCATTGTGGTCGCGAAGAATCCGGAGACCCATGCGTCTCTCCAGCGGCAATTTAAGCGCCGCCTGGTCCGCAAAACCTACGTCGCGCTGGTGGAGGGACAGGTCCACCCGCGCGAGGGCATCATTGAAGTCCCCATCGGCCGGGACCCGAAGGACCGGACCCGCATGGCCGTCTCCCGGACGGGTCGCCCGGCGATTACGCAGTATCGGGTCGTGGAGGTCTTTCCCCAGTACACGCTGCTGGAGGTCCGCCCCCACACCGGGCGGACGCATCAGATACGGGTGCACCTGTCCTGGCTGGGCTACCCGGTGGTGGGAGACCGCGTCTATGGGCGGCGTCGTCAGACGTTATTACCGGACCGCCATTTCCTCCATGCTTGTGAACTGGCTTTCACCCATCCGGCCACCGGCGAGAAACTAGTCCTTTCCGCCCCGCTTCCGCCGGAACTAACGGCCCTGCTGAACCAGTTGCGGCGAGAGAAAGGCACACGTTAAACGGAGGCGAATCGTTTCTATGTCGGATGACCTGCTTCAACGGGTTGTTCCGCCCCCCGAACCGGCAGGTCCGGGCTTCCGATTACGGGCTGCCCGGGAGGCTCTGGGGCTTTCTTACCAGGATGTGGAGGCTGCCACCCGTATCCGCCCCCGCTATCTGGAGGCCCTGGAGACGGGAAAATATGACGTGATGCCAGGAGGGGAGGCCCAGGTGCGCGGCTTTCTGCGCCGCTATGCCGCCTTCCTGAACATCCCGCCGGAAGAGATTATCGCCCTCTATGAACGGGAGACCCATCGGGAGGCTGCCCTCCTGTCCCCGGTGCCGGCCCCGGCCCCCTCGCCTCCTTCCAGAACCTCTCCCGTCCCCGTCGTCCGCCCGGTCCCTCCAGAAACTCTTTCCAGACGGAGGCTGCCAACTCTGACCCTGCTGGGCCTGTTGGCTCTGATCGGAGCCATTGCGCTGGGAGCGGTATGGCTGGCGACCTACTCGGAGCAAATTTTCTCTGGCCCCCGGCCCACGCCAACGGCCGGTACGCTTCGCCCTGCGGCGTTTCCCTCGCCGATGGTGACCGCCACTCCCGCTGCTCCGACCTCGGTTCCAACCCCTGCCGCCACCCCGACCTTCCCTGTCTCCACCAGCGGGGTCACCCTGACCCTGGAGGCGCAGGAGCATGTCTGGGTGCGAGTGACAGTGGATGGCTTCACCGCCTTTGAGGGCATGCTCTCCCCGGATGACCCCCAAACCTGGGTGGGGCAGGAGATGGTGATTGTGGAGACCGGCAACGGGGCCGGGGTAGTTGCTATCGTGAATGGGCAACCCCAGGGCCTTCTCTGCGGCCGCGGCGAAGTCTGTGCGCGCGGCTGGGGGCCGACGGGGGAAATCCCAGAGATTAATCGTTAAA
>DAOTWK010000015.1:0-8530 GCA_034435815.1 Anaerolineae bacterium
ACCGTCTCCAGGAAGGCCTCTGGGGGGACGACGCCCGTCTCCCGCAGGACAGTCAGCAGGGCATAGAGGGCGGCGTTGCGCGCGCCCGCCCGTCCGCGAAAATCGGCCACCCGCACCTCCGCGCCCGTCTCCGGCACCGGCAGCGACGCGTCCAGCCAGAGGACGCCGCCCGTCATTCGGCGGATGCGCTCCCGCTGGTTCGCCAGCCCGTCCGCCGAGGTCACCACCACCGCATCGGGCTGAGGGACGCCGTGATAAAAAATGGGGGCCCGGGAAAGAACAATCTCGGCGGTAGAGAATCCCACGCCCACGGTGACCGGGTAACTGCCCTTCTTGGTGGCGTGGAGGCCCGCCGCCATCGCCGCCTGGGCCAGCAATTCCGCCGCCTGTTGCACGCCCTCGCCCGCTGAACCCGCCAGGATCAGGGCCATCCGGCCTTCCAGCGGGGACGAATACTTCCGGAGGACAGCAGGCATATCCAGAAGGGACGCCGTCTCCCGGCGGGACGGGCGGAAGGCCGGACGGGCGGGGCCTTCCCAGACACCGGGCTCGTAGCCGGCCTCCTGGGCCAGTTCCTTCAGCCGCAGGTCCGGGTTCATCTTCACGCCGTAACTGACGCAGATTTCCAGCACCTCCACCAGCGCAAAGCCTTCCACCTCCAGCGCCCGGCGGAGGACTGCAGAGAAGTCGCCCAGGCCGACGACGCGGGCAGCGAAGGGCGCTCCGGCATCCAGCACCAGACGGGGCAGGTCGTGGTGGGGGAGGGGGTAACCCTGAGGCGTCAGGACGGTCCGGAAGCCGGTGGGGGTCAGGCCGCTGGGCTGCCCGCCCGTCATCCCATAGAGCATATTGTTGTGGACGACGACGGTCAGGTCCACATTCATCCGCGCCGCCTCCAGGATGTGCTGGAGGCCAATGGTGGCGCCGCCGTCGCCGATGTAGACGATGACCTTCTTCTCCGGCGGGAGGCCCATGGCGATGCCCGCCGCCATTGCAACGGACCGTCCGTGGAGGCCGTGGACGGTGTGGGTGGCAAAGTTGCCGTCCACAATGCCGTGACAGCCGATGTCGGTCACCAGCACCACATCCAGCGGGGATGCGTCCAGTGCCTCCAGTGCCTTCACGGTGTTGCGGACGATGAGGTGATGCCCGCAGCCCTTGCAATACGGGAGTTCGGGTTTAACCAGGAATCGGCTCATCGGACCACCTCTCGGGCGATTTCGTCGGGCCGAATCATCCGCCCAATAGCGGTGACGGTCCGAACGCGGGGCGGGATGCGCGGCCCGAAGAGCAAATGCGCCAGTTGTCCCTGGTGGTTCTCCTCGGCAATGATGACGTGCGGGTAGCGGTCTATCGTCTCCAGGTAGACGGTGGGGAGCGGCAATAGGGTCCGGGCGATCAGCAGGGAGACGGGCACGCCCTGGGCTCGGAGGGTCATCACCGCCTCGCGCGCCGCGCCGGAGGTGATGTCCCAGGTCACCACCAGCGTCTGGGCGCTCTCCTGTTCGTCCAGGTGGTAGAGGACGGGAGTCCGGGCCTCCACTTTGGCCTGAAGGCGGCGGGTGTTGGCCATAGATTCGTCGCTGGTGTGCTGGATGATGCCGCAGCGGTCGTGGGTGGAGGCGTTCAGCCGGACCTGATGCCGGGCGCTGCCCACCGGCAGGAAGGGCGGGACCAGCCCGTTGCCGGGGTCGTAGGTACAATACGGGCCGGGGCCGTCGTAGACTGTCCGGCGAACTGGCGCAATCTCTGGCAGACGCGCCAGGTCAAAACTCTCCTGAGTCATCACCATCTCTTTGGAGGTCAGCAGCACCACCGGCGTCCGGAGGTCCACCGCTATCTGCAGGGCAATGGGCGGGAGGAGCCAGCAGTCCTCCAGGTCGGAGATGCAGAAGACGGGGAGCGGGTAGCCGCCGGAAATGAGGCCGTTCAGGAGCAGGAGGTCACCCTGGGCGCCGGCGGTGGCCGTGCCGGTGGCCGGGCCCAGCCGCTGGACGAGGATGACCAGCATGGGGAGTTCCATCATATAGGCCATGTTGACGGACTCCACCATCAAGGCGAATCCTGGGAAGGAGGTGGCGGAGACGGGGAGGTGTCCGGCGGCGGAGAGACCGGCCATCCACTGCAGGGCGGTGATTTCATCCGGGGCCGGCAGGGCAATAGGGAACCGGCGGCTGGCGTAGAAAAAGATGAGGCTCGCCGGAGTAATCGGATAGCCGACGTATGCGTCGGCGCCGGCCCGGACGCAGGCTTCAGCGATAAGCCGGGAACCATCAATCAGGGCAGGGTGGGATCGGTTTTTGTCCATTTTGAAATTATTAACGGTAGGGTTCAGACGCGTTGCGGAGCGCGGCGGAGCAAATTCGCCTGCCGCCCGTTGTTGACCGCTGGGTGGTTTAAAAAGTGGAAACCGGTCGGGCTGTTCAGCCCCCGAAGGGGGCTTCGCAGAATGAGCCCGGCGGTAAACTGCCGGGCGGGGGCTGTCGGGTGCCAGATTGCCCTTGACGTGCCGGGCACTTCCGGAAGTGCCCGGCACGTTTTTGTGGTTTTACTCTTTCTCAGCCAGACGGGCAAGTTTGGGTTCCACCTCTCGCCAGGAGATGCGAGTGAGGCCCAGTTTCTGCCGCAGTTGCTCCGAGGGCATTCCCTCCCGGTAATCCCGTACGGCGCAGGTCCAGCGCAACGTCTCAAAGGAGAGGCCTTCGGTCAGCCCGGCCTGCTGGGCCACTTCATCCAACACGTACTCCAGGTTGCGCGCGGTGCAGGGAAACAGTCGGTCCCGGAGGTCATACTTGGCGCGGTATTCAGCCAGCACCGCCGGCCATTCGGCGGGGAGCGGAAGCCGCCGCTCTTTGTGCTTGCGGCGCGGGCTGGCGTACCGTACCCACAACACCGGCCGCGCCGGATCGGAGAGGTCTATGTGGTCCAGCGCGATGTTCATGCATTCGCCCTTTTTGATGCCGGTATGCAGTAGCAGGGTCACCAGGAGATGCGGGCGGGGGTCGGGCGGGTCGCCGTGGCGCAGGGCTTCCGTCACCTCTAACACGCGGGCCACCTCCTCGTCGCTGAGCACCCGGGGCGGCCCAGTCAGGACGGGACGGTGGATCACTGGCGCGGCGGGGTCCTCCGGCAGGACGCCCGTCTCCGCCAGCCAGCCGAAGAAGACCTTGAGCGTCGTGATCCGGCGAGAGAGGGACTTGGGCGTGCAAGGGACGTCCCGCTCGTCGGTGAGCCAGCGGACGAATCGGTTCAGGTCGCGGGTGCCGATGTCGCCCACCATCGTCTCCATGCCCAGGTACTCGCCCAGGATGCGCAGGTCAGAGGTGAAGGAGCGAATGGTGTGCTCGCTGAAATCGCGCGCGCGCATGTAGTCCTGAAAGGCCGGAATGGCCTCTTTCAGGGACGAGCGCGCGGTCAGGCCGACGCCCTCCGCCATAGTACCTCCCTTGCGCAAGATGCATCTTGCGCTACAGACGGCGGCGCAGGAAGGCGGGAATTTCCAGGTCGTCCTTATCAAAGACGGGCACCGGGCGCTCCAGGGTTTCTCGCGCGGGGGCCCGGGCCGCTTTCTGGGGGCGCTGTCCGGCGTCAAAGCCGGTGGCGATGAGGGTGATGCGCACCTGGTCGCCCATCTCCTCGTCAACCACTGCGCCGAACCGCAGGTCCACATCGGGATGCGCCGTCTCCCGGATGAGCGTTGCCGCTTCGTAGACCTCGTGCAGGGAGAGGTCCGCGCCGCCGGTGATGTTGAAGAGGATGCGCTGGGCGCCGTCAATGGTGATGTCCAGCAGACGGTTGGAAATGGCCTGCTGGGCCGCTTCCTGGGCCCGGTTTTCGCCGCTGCCCTGGCCCACCGCCATCAGCGCCGCGCCGCCCTCGGACATCACGGCCCGAACGTCGTTGAAGTCCAGGTTGATGAGGCCGGGCACGGTGATGACCTCGGATATGGCCTGGATGCCCTGCCGGAGCACGTCGTCGGCCAGGCGGAAAGCATCCTGCAGGGAGACCCGTTTCTCCACAATCTCCAGCAGGCGGTCGTTGGGGATGACGATGAGTGTATCCACCTGCTCCTTCAGGGCCTCAATGCCCGCCGCCGCCAGTTCGGCCCGCTTCTTCCCTTCAAAGAAGAACGGGCGGGTGACGATGCCAATGGTCAGGGCATTCATCTCGCGGGCAATCTTGGCAACAACCGGCGAGGCTCCGGTCCCCGTGCCCCCGCCCATCCCGGCGGTGATGAAGACCATGTCGGAGCCGTCCAGAACCTGGTAGAGTTCGTCTACCGACTCCTCGGCGGCCTTGCGGCCCAGTTCCGGGTTGCCGCCGACACCCAGCCCGCGCGTCAGTTTGTCGCCGATGCGCACGCGGGTGGGCGCGTTGGAGAGCATGAGCGCTTGGGCATCGGTGTTGACGGCGATGAAGTCCACTCCGGCGATGCCCGTCTCTATCATCCGGTTGACGGCGTTGCTCCCGCCGCCGCCAACCCCGACCACACGGATTCGGGCGAAGTTTTCAGACGGTTTCATGAGCGACCTCCAGGACATTAGGATATGGGACGCGGATGAACGCGGATGAACGCGGATGAACGCTGATAGATACGGATTTCTCCTTGATTGATTCTATTGATTCTCCTCACCCTGGGAGCAGCGCGCGTAGCCACTCCCGGAGCCGCTTCCCCAGCGACGGGCCCCCTTTGGGCAATGGGCGGCGGACGTCGGCGGTCATCCCCCAGCCCATCAGACCGGCAGCGACGGCGAAGGCCGGCCCGCTGATCCGGTCCACCAGTCCCACCAACCCTTGCGGACGGCCCACCCGGACCGGCAGTCCCAGCACCTCCCGCGCCAGTTCCGACATACCAGGCAACTGGGCCACCCCGCCGCAGAGGACGGCGCCTGCCGGAAGCAAGCCGTCGTAGCCGGAGCGCTTGATGTCTGTCTGGACCATCTCCAGAATCTCCACGGCACGGGCCTCAATAATCTCCGCCATCTTCCAGCGGGGGAGCATCTGCGGGCCGCTTTCACCGAACGGTTCCGCCGGGAACCGCTCATCTTGGCCCACCTGCGCGGGCCGGGCATGGCCGTAACGAACCTTCACCTGCTCGGCGATTTCGGTGGGCAGCCGCAGGCCAATGGCGATGTCGTTGGTGATGTACTCGCCGCCGATGCCCAGCGACGCCGTATGCCAGACCGTACCATCAATGAAAATCGCGATATCGGTGGTGCCGCCGCCGATGTCCACCAGCACCACCCCGACCTCCCGCTCGTTTTCGGTGAGGACGGCGTCCCCTGCCGCCAGCGGGCCCAGGACCATTTCGTCTACCTCCACGCCCGCGCCGGCGACACACTTGACCAGATTCTGGATCGCCATAGAGGACGCCGTGATGACATGTGCCTCCACTTCCAGCCGGAAACCGTGCATCCCCACCGGGTCCCTGATTCCTTCCTGGCCGTCCACAATATAGTGGCGCGGGATGATGTGGAGCAGTTCCCGGTTGTACGGTATGGCGACGGCGCCCGCCGCGTCCAAAGCCCGGTCTATATCCTCCACGGCGATCCCTTCCTCCCGGCGCGGGACGGCGATGACCCCCCGGCTGTTGAGGGACGCGATATGCGGGCCGCTGAGGCTGACGTAGGCTCGCTCAATCCGGTAGCCGGAAGACCGCTCCGCCTCCTGGACCGATGCGGTAATGGCAGCCGTTGCCTCGGTCAAGTTGACGACCGACCCTTTGCGCATCCCGCGCGAGGGAACAATGCCGACGCCGATGATGCGCAGGCCCACGTCTTCCCGGATTTCCCCTACCAGGGTGCAGATTTTACTGGAACCCACATCTATTCCGACGACCGTCTGCTCCATGCGGCCCTCCGGCTACCACTCATTGGTGACCGAATAATACGGCGCGTCCGGGAAGCGGACGTCCACAAATTTCGGAGTAATGCCTTTCTCCACCAAGTGGGCGCGGATTTTCAGGTAGATCTGGAGCCGACGGGCCATCCCTGCCCCCTGGCCCAGGACCACTCGCCAGCCCGCCGGGTCTTCCAGCACCAGTCCGCGACCGGGCCGGTAGAGAATCGGTCCCGGACGAACCCCCAGCCGTTCCAGTTCCTCCAGCCCGACCAGCACATCCCGGGCCACCAGTCCCTTCTCGTCGGTGGGTAGAGGCCCGCTGACTCGCCATTTTCCCTCCAGCGGCCCGGGGGCCGGGAGCGCGCCACCGACGCGGTCCACCCAGTAATACATCCCCCCCTGCTCCCAGGCTGCCACCGGCTCCCGTTCGGTGACGGTGATGACGCACCGAGCCGGAAGTCGGCAGGAAACCCGCACTCGCTCCACTGACGGGATTGCCCCCAGGATGCGTCCTTCCGCCGCGCGCGGGTTCGCCCAGAGGATGTGCAACCGCTCCAGTCCGCTGGCGGCGAAAATTGCCTCCGCCGGGACCCGCTGCGCCCCTACCACCTGCGCGCTAATAACATAGAACTGCGGGCTGAAGGCGAACCACAGGATGAACACCATCAGGGCGATCGCTCCCATTGCGCCCAGCACGACCCCATGGCGCGCGGCTGCAGGCCGCTCTGCTGCCCGCATCCCGATCACCAGCGGTACGCTCTGCCGAAAATTCTGCTTTTGTCTTCTACTCCCCCGTCGTGCTGCGGGCATACCATTCTCCCCTGTGAATTGCGACCTGCGACTTGCGCCCCGCTACTCCTCCGGCTGATACGACACTCGGTTCCGTGCCAGGTCCGCGTGCCGTTCCAGCGCCAACTGGATGAGCCGGTCAATCAACTCCGAGTACGGGATACCGCTGGCTTCCCACAACTTCGGGTACATGCTGATCGCCGTGAATCCCGGAATGGTGTTCAGTTCGCTAATGTAGAGTTCCCCCGTCTCCTGCGAGAGTAGAAAATCCACCCGTGCCATCCCGGCACAATCTATTGCCAGGTAGGCCCGAATGGCCAGTTCCCGCGCCCGCTCCGCCATTTCCTCCGGCAGCGGCGCGGGGATCAGCAGTTTGGACGCCCGTTCCCCGTCGTCCAGATACTTGGCGGCGTAACTGTAGAACTCCCGGCTGGGAATGATTTCCCCGGGCACCGAGGCGATGGGGTCGTCGTTGCCCAGGACGCTGACCTCAATCTCCCGCGCTTGCGGGACTGCCGCCTCCACCAGCAGTTTCCGGTCGTACTGGGCCGCGTCCGCCAGCCCCCGCGCCAGTTCCCCCCGGTTCCGGCACTTGCTCACCCCTACGCTGGAGCCCAGGTTTGCCGGCTTGGTGAAGACGGGATACCCCAGTTCGCCCTCCACCCGGTCCAGCACCCTCTCCGGGTCCTGCTCCCACTCCTTCCGTTTGACCACGGCGTACTTCACGACGGGCAGGCCGTGGGCCCGCATGATGTCCTTGAAGAGGACCTTGTCCATTCCCAGCGCCGAGGCTGTCACCCCGGCTCCCACGTACGGGATGCCTGCCAGGTCCAGCAGTCCCTGGACCGTCCCGTCCTCCCCGTAGGGCCCGTGCAGGACCGGAAAGACGACGTCCAGTTGGGCCAGGAGCGCGCGGGCCAGGTGCGGCTCCAGTTCCTTCAGGGAGACGATGCCCCGATATGCCGGGTCGCCCAGAAGCGCGATCGGGCTGCTGAGGCGTTCATCCCCCTGCTTCAGCGCGGCCATCGGGTCGCCCGAGGCCAGCCAGCGCCCGTCCCGGGTGATGCCAATGGGCACCACCTGGTATTTCTCTGGGTCCATCACCCGCATCACCGAGCGCGCCGAGATCAGGCTGATCTCGTGCTCCCCGGACCGCCCTCCAAACAACACCCCTACCCGTATCTTGCCCATAAAAACTCCGTAGGACGCGGATGAACACGGATAAACGCGGATTCTTTAAGTCCTATCTTTAAGTCCTATCTTTATTTTTGGGACCGTTTCCAGGTTGCCGTCTTACGGTCGTTATCAAAGACCAGGCGAGAGAAATCAGGCTTTGGGCCAAAATTCAGCAGAAGTCCCACCTCGTAGGGTGTGGCCCGCAAGTAGTTTAACAACTGAGCCTCGTGATCTTTGGTCAACTGGGAGACTGCTTTCAACTCCACGATGACGGCGTCCGCAACCAGCAAGTCCGCAAAATATTCTCCCACCAGGTGCCCGTGAAAATACACCGGAATCCGGGCCTGCTGCTGGACCTGCAGTCCTGCTTCCTGCAGCGCAATTGCCATCGCGTTCTCATACACTTTTTCCAGGAACCCGTACCCAAGTTGCGGATAAACCACCTTGAAGAACGCGTGAAGAATCTTATCCGTAATCTCCCGGTGCTTCAAGTCCGCCAGAGCCATTTACAACCTCATAAAAGGGAAAATAACTTCACTGCAAAAACTCACTGCAGAGACGCCGAGAGCGCAGAGTTCTACCATAAAGGCTCCGCGTGCTCTGTGTCTCGGCGGCAAACGACCTTTTTGCCGTGGACTCAAAACAGAGAGAAAAAAATCCGCGTTCATCCGTGCTCGTCTGCGTCCCGACGAAAGAGAGCAAATCCGCGTTCATCCGTGCTCGT
>DAOTWK010000016.1:0-9339 GCA_034435815.1 Anaerolineae bacterium
TCAATGAGGAACACGTTCAAGATGTCGTCCACTACCTGATTCAGGCGACGGGTGGCGTGTATGACCTGATGCAGCAGGTGGCGAGGGCTTCCTTCCGTCTCTGGATCACCAGGGATATCGGGCAGGGAGAGGAGAATCTGGCTGTAGCCGTAGATGGCGGAGAGGGGGGTGCGCAGTTCGTGGCCGGCCAGGATAATGAAGTCGGTCTTCATTTTATCCAGCCGCTGGAGTTCGGTGTGAGCCTTCTCTAATTCACGGATTTTCTCTTCCAGCCGCTCTACCAGGCGGCGGCTGTATTCCACCAGATAATCTGCCTTCTCCTGGGGGGATTCTATCCGTTCCCGCAGCCCCTTCAGGAACGCCTCTACCTGCTGGGGGAAGCGGTCCACATCTATCGGTTTGGGGATGTACCCATCGCATCCGGCGATGAGCGCCCGCTCCCGGTCCCCGCGCAGAGTGGCGGCCGTCACGGCGACGATGGGGATGTCTCTCAGTTCCTCCAGCGCGCGCAGGCGGGTGGTGACCTCATAGCCGTCCAGACCGCTGATGTTGATGTCCATCAGGATGAGGTCGGGCCGCAGTTGTCGGGCGGCCTCCAGGGCGGCGATCCCATCGGTGACGATGCGCACGTCAAAGCCTTCGGCCTCCAGAATCCGCTGTACCAGCCGGGCGCTGGAGGGGTCGTCCTCCACATAAAGGATACGGGCACGGGGTTCCCGATGCATATTCCCTCTCCTTGCAATCTGACAAGTTGAAAACCGCAGAGGGTGCAAAGAAATCTAAAAATCTTTGCCCTATCAGAACCGGTATGGAGCAACCCCAAGAGTTGCCTCTACAGGTTTTCCATCGCCCCGCTGATTTCGCGGAGCAGTTCCTCATCGGTGAAGGCGCCCTTCTGAAGCAGGGCCTGGATGTGGCCGCTCAGACGGGCCCGCTCATCGGGTGTCAGTTCTTTGGCGGTGACGACGATCACCGGAATATCCTGCAATTCCTCGTCGGCCTGGAGCGCTTCCAGCACCCCGAAGCCATCCAACTCGGGCATCATCAAGTCCAACAAGATGAGATCGGGGCGCTCCCGGCGGATGAGTTCCAGGCCCTCCCGGCCGTTCTCTGCCTCCAGAATATGATAGGGGCCCCGGGCCTGGAGGATACGCCGGAGGAGGCGGCGGGCGCCAGGGTCGTCTTCCAGAATGGCAACCCGATGGACATCCCGACCCAGCGACTCCAGCGACCCCAGCAACCCCTCCTCCGGGGCCGGTGCACGGGCGGGTGCCTCTACCGTCTGCACCCAATCCTCTCCCAGCAGGTGTTTCTCTACCGGGAAGGTGTGGCCGGAGCAGTTGACGACGACCACCTCGTCTCGCCGGATGACCCCCGTACTGAGCAGTTTAAAGAGACCAGCGAAGGCAACGCCTGCCGCTGGCTCCATAGAGATGCCCTCCAGTTTTGCCAAGACGTGGATGGCGCGGAAGGCTTCCTCGTCGCTGACCATTTCAAAGGCGCCACCGTGCTGCCGGATGACCCGCACCAGGAAAGTGTAGGCCGGGCCAGGATCGCCGGTGGCGACGGTGATGATGCGCGTGCGGGGGTTGAGGACCGGCTCCGCCTTCTCCAGCCCCTTTTCAAAAGAGCGGACCATCGGGGCGCACCCTTCGGCCTGGATGCAGGCCAGGCGGGGCATGCGGTCTATCAGGCCCATGCGCAACAGTTCCTCAAATCCCTTCCAGACTCCCACCGGCCCCAGACCGCCGCTGACGGACTGGATGTACCAGTCCGGCGCGCGCCAGGGAGTGATGCCGGGGCCCAGGTGCGCGGCCAGTTGCTCGGCAATCTCAAAGGCCACCGTCTTCATACTCTCCCGCGCAGCGATGGAGCGGATGCCTCGGTCCAGATAGAGCCCCCGCCGCTTTGCGAATTCCGCCGCCACCTGCTTGGTCTGGTCGTAGGTGCCGGTGACTTTGACGACTTTGGCGCCGTAGATAGCGACCTCGCGCATTTTCTCCGCCGGGACCAGGCTGGTGAGGAAAGCCCAGATTTTGATGCCTGCCAGAGCGGAGTAGGCCGCGTAGGAGATGGCGACGTTGCCGGTGGAGGCCAGTACCGCCTCTGTCACCCCCAATTCCTTCATCACGGAGATGGCCAGGGCGGCCTGCCGGTCCTTGAAGGAGCCGGTCGGCCCCTGCCGTTCATCTTTGATGTAGAGATTGGAGCAACCCAGCATCATCCCCAGATTGACGGCCCGCAGGAGAGGAGTGCCACCCTCGCCCATACTCAGCCGGTGAGCATCGTTCCGCAGGGGAAGGAGTTCCCGGTAGCGCCACATGGTCTGAGGACGGCGGGACAGTTCCCGCTGCCAAATGCGGGCAACGCGCGGGTAATCGTAAATAACGTCCAGCCAGTCTCCGTCGCACTGGGGGCAGCGCTCCAGAGGACGGGCGAAGGGCTCACTATAGCCACAGCGAGCGCATTGCAGGCGGGGGTAATCGTTTGTGCCCATCAGATTCCACACCTCTGTATAGCGGTATTGCAACCTGGCAAGCGGTTAAGGAAGCAGAACTTCTGCAGTTCACTTGCAGGAGGGGCTGGAAGGGACGGCCTGGAAAGGCCGTCCGACTCCCGGATTAGGGCCCTTCCTCCGCCAGCGGCAGCCAGACGGTGAAGCGGGTGCCCTTTCCCTCCTCGCTTTCCACCGTAATCCGCCCACCATGGCGGTCCACAATTTCTTTGACGATGGAGAGGCCCAGGCCTGTGCCAGGAATCTGCATCTGGCGCGGCCGCTCCCCCCGGAAGAAGCGGTCAAAAATATAGGGCAGTTCATCTTTGGGAATGCCGATGCCGGTATCGGTGACAGCGACTGTAGCCCAGCGGCGCCCCTCCAGTTCTTTCTCCCCGGTACTCACCTCCACTCGCCCGCCTGATGGGGTGTACTGAAGACTGTTGCGGACCAGGTTGCTCAGCACCATACGGAGCGCGTCGGGGTCGGCGCGGGCAACCGGCCCCTCCTCCGCCAGGTAGCACTCCAGCACCAGCCCCTGGGCCAGCGCCAGGGGCCGCTGCGCGTCCACCACCTCCGTGGCCAAAGCGTTGAGCCCCACCGGGCCAAATTGCATCTGGAAGGCGCCCGAATCCAGCCGGGAAACCTGCAGCACATCCTCCACCAGGCGGGTTTGCCAGTCCGCTTCCCGCTCCAGAATGTCCAGGTACTCGGGAAGCAGTTCGGGCATCCCTCGCAGGAGGTGAAGGTAGGTCTTGATGGTGGTGAGGGGGGTGCGCAGTTCGTGGGAGATATTGGAGATGAAGCGGGCGCGCAGCCGCTCCAGGGTTTTAAACTGTGTGACATCGTGGAGGATCACGACGGCCGCCTCTTCTCCATCGGGCCCCTCAATGGGCGATGCCCGAACCTCCAGGTCCAATCCCGGCAACTCCACCACTTCCTCGGGCCGCTCCCGGGCCCGCTGGGCCACTCGCTGGACGGCCTCCCGCAACTTCCGGGCGTCCTCCGGTGCCAGGTCCCGGGTCAGCCAGCCCTGGGCAACCGGGTTGGCCTGGAGGATTTCTCCCTCCGCGGCTGTCAGGATGATCCCGTCGCCGGTGCTGCGCAGGATAGCCTCCAGTTGGGTGTACTGGGCCGCCAGTTGCGCCGTCCGCTCCTGTACCTGCTCCTCCAGCTTCCCGGCATATTGGCGCAGTTCGGTGTAGAGATAGGCGTTCTCCAGCGCGATGGCGACCTGGTCGGCGAAGGCTTTGAGCCGCGCCGCGTCGGCCGGGCCGAACTGGTGGGGGCGGGTGCCGTCCACATTCAGAAACCCCACCGTGATTCCCCGGACCACAACGGGTGCGGCAACATAGGAACGAACCCACTCCATGCCTTCCAGCCGAACCCAACGGGGGTCGGCGTGGGTATCGGGGATAAGGACCGGCTGGCTGGTCCGCACCATCTCCCACAGGTTGGGCAACTCGGCGACGGGGAACGCCACCGCAGCGATCCGCTCCTCCGCCCCGAACTGTTCATACCCCCGCCAGCGGACGATGCGGGCGGTGCTATCTTCCACCAGCATCACGTTGAACGCATCGCCGGGCACCACCCGCGCCACCTGCTCTATGATCTGTTCCAGCATCTGGGTCGGGTCCAGGGTACGGGTGATGACGGCAGCGGATTCAGCCAGCGCCTGGGCCAGTTCCCGCTGTTCCCGCTCCGCCTGATAGAGCCGTTCGTTCTCCAGGGCTGTAGCCAGCGCGTCGGCGATCTGCTGGAGGAGGCGCTCCTGCTCCTGGCGGAAGTTGCGCTCCCGCAGGCTGACGACGTGGAGCGCGCCAATAACCCGCCCGCCCACCCGCAGTGGCAGGCTGACGTAGGAGCGGAACCCTGCATCGTAGAGGGTCCGGATGGCAGCGTACTCCACCTCGGCGCTCATATCGGGGCAGAAGCGCGGCCGCCCTTCCAAGACATCGTCCCAGACCGGGGTGGTGGAGAGAGGCTGAACGGTACCCACCTCCAGGACCGGGACAGGCGTCTCCGAGACAGAGATGCGGTAGTGAGTGCCACCTTCATCCAGCAGCGCCACGGCGACCCGGTCGCAGCCGGTGAGGGTACGCAGGCCGTGGACCAGGATGGGGAAGGCCCGGCGGACCTCCAAGGTGTTCAGCGCGGTGGCGATGAAGGCCAGTATCTCTTGCTCCTGAGCCCTCCGGTGCTCTTCCTCATAGAGGCGGGCGTTCTCCAGCGCGATCGCCACCTGGTCTGCCAAGGCGCGCAGAAACTCCATATCCACGTTTCGGAACGCGTCCACTTCTGGGCTCTGGAGGTCCAGGTTGCCCAGGACTTGGTCGCCCCGCAGAAGGGGGATCACCAGTTCGGAGCGGGTACTGGGGATAAGGGGGAAGTAGTCCGGGTCCTGCCGGACATCAGGGACGTAGTAGGCCAGGCGGGTGCGGTAGGCGCGGGAGTTAATGCCCCGGTTCAGGCTGAGAGGCTGGGCGATGGCTCGCTCCCGCTCCTGGGGGGAGTAGCCCCGCAGGGAGCGGCGCTCAAAGACCCCCCGCTCCAGATCGGGCACCAGGACCGAGCCGTGGGTGGCGCCAGTGGCCCGCATCGCCTCTTCGGTCAGCCGGTCCAGAATGGCATCGGGGTCCAGGGTGGAGCTGACAATCTGGCCGATGCGGTAGAGGGCCTCCACGCGCTCCCGGGCCCGCCGCTCCTGCTCGTAGAGGCGGGCGTTCTCTATGGCCGATGCTGTATCGGCAGCCAGCGTCTGGCAGAGGCGAATCTCGGCCTCGGTGAATATCCGCTCCCGGCGGCTCTCGCAGAGGGCGACGAAGCCGATGGCGCGATCGCGCGCGACCAGCGGGATGACCAGTTGGGATTTCCAGCCGGACCGCTCCACCTCCGCCCGGTCGCCCGGATCCAGAGGACCGCTGGCGTGGAGGACCAGTGGACGTCGCTCGCGCAGCGCGCTGACGGTCCTGGGGTGCAGGCCCATATCAAATGTCTGGCCCAGACCGGCAATGATCGCCATCTGCTCCTTCTCAGATGCATATGGGCCGAACCATTCTGCCAATTGGGTGGCAGTATTGGCTTCCTCATCCCAGAGGCTGATGTAGACGCTGGTGACATCCAGCGCCTGGCCCATCTGGCGGGCCAGCGCCTTCAGCGCGGCGTCCAGTTCCAGTTGGGAGGAGACGGTGACGGCGGCCTGATGAAGGATGGCCAGTTCCCCGGCTCGCTGCTGTTGGGCCTGATAGAGCCGCGCGTTCGTGATGGCGGCGGCGACGTGGCCCGCCAGGGTCTCCATCACGGCCACGTCCAGCGGGGTGAAGGCATCCCGATGGGAACTCTGTACCGTCAGCACACCCACCAGCCGCCCATGGTACTTCAGGGGGACATCCAGTTCGGCGCGGGTCTCGGTCAGATACGGAGCGATATAACGGGGCTCCAGGGCCACGTCGTTGGCCAGGAGCGTCTCCCCCGTCCGGGCTACCCAACCGATCATCCCCTCGGTGATTTTCTGGCGAAAGCCCTTCGGAGTGAGGCCGGCCCAGATGCCCGCTCCGGCGACAAATTCCAGTTCCCCCGCCGCCTCGTCCAGGAGCATCAGGCCGACGTATTCGTAGCCGAAAGCATGAACGATGCCCTCCACTACCTCACGATAGACCGCCTCTGGTTCCAGAATGGCGGTCAGGCGTTCCCCCAGTTCGGCCACGGCAGTCATCCGGCGGGCCCGCTCCTGTTCGGCCTCGTAGAGGCGAGCGTTGAGGAGGGCGCCTCCCAGGACAGCCCCGGCGGCCTCCATGAGGCGGGCATGCTCGGCAGTAAACCCGGCCCTCCGCACGCTCCCCACCGACATCACGCCGACCAGTTCTTCCCCAAACAGGAGAGGCACGCTGATGGCGGAGCGGACGTGCTCATCCATCCCCTGGACCACCAGCCAGCGCTCATCCTGAAGCACGTCATCTACCACGGCGGTCTGCCGGTGAAGGGCGACCCAGCCGGCCAGCCCTTGCCCGACGGTCAGTTGCAGGCGCTGGTCCAGTTCGCCCACCGCCATCCCTTCGTGTCCGACGGCCGTCACCAGGCGCAGGCGGGGGGTGCCGGGTTCCGTTATGTAGACCACCCCCTGCTGGGCCCCGGTCATCCCGCAGAGGGTCTCCAGGGCCTCCTGGGCGATGGTCCCCGCGTCCAGCGTTCCGGCCAACCGCTGACCCAGCGAATGGAGAAAGTCCAGTCGCTCCCGTTCCTGCTGGATAGTCTCGTATAGGCGGGCGTTGGTGAGGGCAACGGCGGCCTGTGCCGCGAAGAGTTCCAGCAGGTCGGCGTCTTCCTGGGAAAAGGTGCGGGGTGGGTCAGCCAGGATTATTAGGACGCCCAGCATCTCCTCCCCCCGTCGCACCGGCACGCCGATGACCGCCGTCCAGGGGTAGCCGGCGTAGATAGCGGCGCGCCCTTCCCAGTTCCGGTAGTCGTCCACCCAGAAGGGGCGGCCGGTCTCCCATACCTTACGAGATATTCCCCCCTCAGACGGACGCAACCGAGTGCCGATGGGAGGCTGGTCCGGGCCGATGGAGACGACCCATTCCAGGGCATCCTCCTCCGGTCGGTAGAGATAGAGGCCTCCGGCGCTCCCGCCGACCAGTTCCACCGCCCGCTGGACGATGGCGGAGAGGAGGGCATCCAGGTCCGGCTGGGCAAAGAGTTCCAGCGCCACCTGCCGGAGGGCCTCCGTCTGTTCGGCCCGGCGGCGGACCGCCTCCTCGGCCCGCACCCGGTCGGTGAGGTCCACCACGGTGCCCAGGATGGCCGGGCGGCCCCGGTACTCCACGCGGGTGCCCAGCACTTCGCAGGGGAAACGGGAGCCGTCCTTGCGCAACCCCTGGACCGTGTAGCGGACGCTCAAGACCTCGCCGACCAGCCGTCTGCGGATGTTTTCCACAACCCGCTCCCGCTCTTCGGGAGCCACCACGTCCAGCGGGCTCATCCGGTCTATCAGTTCCTCCGGCTCATAGCCGAACATGTGGGCCCCGGCGGGGTTGACGTAGCGGAGCAGGCCGTCCTGGATCAGGTAGATGCCCGTCAGCGAGTGCTCGGCCAGGAGGCGGAAGCGCTCCTCACTTTCCTGCCGCGCTTCTTCCTGCTCCAGGGAGTGGAGGGCAAAGGCCAGGTCGTCGGCTACTTCGGTCAGGAGACGCTGTTCTTCAGGGAAGGGAGCCATACCCGGCGGCAGCGCGACGCAGAGGACACCGTAGACCCGGTCACCGTGGGCCATGCGGATGGCCAGAGCGGAGGCGCCCTGGTACTGGAGCCGGAAGGGACAGGCCGTGCAGGTCATAGGGTCGGGCGTGATCAACGGTTGAGAGATAGCCAGAGCCCGCTGGGCGCATTCGGGAAGCGCACTCCGTTCACGAGCGGCCAACAAGGGCGGGAGACCCTCCCGGGACACGCCGGCGGCGGCCCCAGTCACAACCCGGTCGGCCTCGTCGGTGAGAATGGCCCAGGCCCCGGCGTACCCGCGCGTCCGGACCAGTTCCTCGCAGGCGCTCTGCAGGAGGCGCTCACGGTCGGACTCGCGGGCGATCAACTGGTTGATGTTGCGGATGGCCCACAGGACGGCGTTAAGGTGGGCCAGTTCTTCCTCCGCCTGCTTCTGCTCGGTGATATCGCGGGCGATGCCCTCAACGACAACGACCCGGCCCGTCTCGTCATAGACCACGATGTGGCGGTGTTCGGCCCAGACCGTCTCCCCATTCCGGTTGACCCAACGCAGGATCAGAGGCTTCTCCGGCGGCACATCCCCATGCAGGGCAGCCCGCAGGAGCATCCGGTCTTCTGGATGGACCACCTCGTACAAAAGGCGCCAGTTCTCATAGAAGGCCTCGGGTGGATAGCCGAGGATGCGGGTTACTGCTGGGGAGATGTATTCCGGCCGGAAGGGAGAAAGTCGGAGGCGATAAATGACATCCGGGGAGTTTTCGGCCAGGCGAAGGAGTTGGGCCTCCCGCTCCTCCCGCTCCCGCCGGGCCCGCTCCAGCGCGTCCAGCGTTTCGTTGAAGGCGCGGGCCAGGCCGGCCAGTTCGTCCCGGCCGCGCAGGGCAACCCGGCCCCGGGGCTCTCCTCCCGCGCCGATGGCCCGGACCTGCGCGGCCAGCGACGACAGCCGGGCCAGGATGTCCCGGTCCAGAAGCAGGATGGCTGCCATGGCGACCAGCAGGGCCACCGTAACAGCGGTGCTGACGGAGTAGCGGAGGGCCAGCAGACCCCGCTGGTAGATATCTCGGGGACCCTCGGTGCGCAGGATCAGCGCCGGGCGGCCTGCCAGGTCGGTCATCAACCCGTATCCGGCGATGCGGGTTTCATCCAGTGCGCGAGCCAGAACCGGGGACTCCGGGGAGAGTTGGGGGTAGATGGCCCGCAGGTCCTCGGGCCATTCCTCGGGGCGGTCGGCCCGGTGGGCAGTGACGGTGAGGTCCAGGTGTTCGCTCATCCGGGCCAGGGTGCCCGCGCTCAGATAACGGCCGAAGACCAGGACGCCGCGCGCGGGGCCCTGGTCCTCTGAGGTCAGGATGGGGCGCGCGGTTACCTGGAGGATACCCTCCGGCAACAGGAGCAGGCCGCGCACACTCTCTTCAGAAGGGCGGGTCAGGACCGGTAGCACATCGTACATTTCCTGGGGGACCGGCACCTCCTTTTCGGTCTCCAAGTCGTAGGCCTGGGCGAAAACCACCCGACCGGAGGCGTGGACGAAGAGCATCAGGTTAAGGTGGGTATTCCGGAAGGTCTCTTCGGTGATGTTGGAGCGGATGTAGGCGGAGTTTGCGTCCTCTATGAAGACGTAAGTGTCGTCCCAG
>DAOTWK010000017.1:0-21034 GCA_034435815.1 Anaerolineae bacterium
CCCCTCTCTCGTCTGTGGTCTGTCGTCTGTCGTCCGTCGTCCGTCGTCTATCGTCTCCTTGCATCCCCTCCGAATTCCAGTACAATAAGGCCACATATGGAAGTGATTCTCACCCACGAAAACGCCGATTTTGATGCCATCGCCTCGCTCCTGGGAGCGCAGAAACTGTTCCCGGAAGCGGTGCCTGTCCTGCCGCGCCGGGTCAACCGCAACGGTCAGGCGTTCCTTTCTCTGTACGGCGCGGCGCTGCCCTTCGTCCATCCCGATGACCTCCCGCGCCGCACCATCCGTCGGGTCATCCTGGTGGATACTCAGGCGCTGACCACTATCCGGGGCATGCGGCCCGATGTGCCGGTGGACATCGTAGACCATCACGCCCTGACCCGGGAACTGCCCCCACACTGGACATTTCGGGGGGAACCACTGGGGGCGACGACGACGCTCCTGGTGGAAGAGATGGCTCGGCGGGAAATCCCGGTGACGCCCATAGAGGCCACCCTGCTTCTGATGGGGATTTACGAGGACACCGGCAACCTCTCCTATATGACCACTACGGCGCGGGACGCACGGGCAGCAGCCTGGCTTCTGGAACGGGGAGCCAGCCTGACTATTGTCGGGGAGTTCCTCCAGTATCCGCTGACACCCAGCCAGCAGGAATTGTATGAGCGCTTGCTGGAATCGGCAACTACCCACCGCATCGGCGGACACACCATCGTGGTGGCGTCTGGGCGGGCGGGGAAGTACGAGGAAGAAATCTCCACCCTGGCCCACCGTCTGCGGGACGTCCTGGAGCCGTCGGCTCTGTTTGTCCTGGTCGCGCTGAACCACCACGTCCAACTGGTAGCCCGCTCCGCGACTGGCGATATAGATGTATCGGCCGTCGCTGCCCATTTTGGCGGCGGTGGACATCCCCGCGCTGCCGCCGCTCTGGTGCGGGACCGAACCCTGGAATCCGTCCGCGCCGAACTCCTGGAGTTGCTCCCCCGCGTTGTCCGACCGGCGGTGACCGTCCGGCAGATTATGTCCCGGGGCGTGCAGGTCCTCTCCCCGGATACCTCCATCGCCGAGGCCGACGAGCGGATGCGCCGGACCGGCCATGAGGGCTTCCCGGTGGTGGAGAACGGGCGGGTGATCGGCCTGCTCACCCGCCGGGCGGTGGATCGGGCCATCCAGTTCGGCATGGCCGCTGAGAGCATCCGGCAGATTATGGAGCCGGGGAGCGTTGTGGTCTCTCCGGACGATTCGGTGGAGAGCCTGCAACGGTTGATGATGGAGACTGGCTGGGGGCAGGTGCCGGTGGTGGAGAACGGCGATATCGTCGGCGTTGTCACCCGCACCGACCTCATCACGCTCTGGGGAAAAGCCGAGCCTGGCCCCTCTCGCCGGGAGCAGATTGGGGCCCTGCTGGAGGCCGCCGTGCCGCCTCCGGTCCTGACTCTGGTTCGGCGGACCGCTGAGGCCGCCCAGCAGATGAGTTTCAGCCTCTACTTGGTCGGTGGGCCGGTGCGGGACCTGCTCCTGGGGCAGCCGGTGGTGGACCTGGACCTGGTGGTGGAAGGGGACGCTATCCGTCTGGCCCGCCACCTGGCCTGTCAGTTCGGCGGTCGGGTAGTGGCTCACCGTCGCTTTGGCACGGCCAAATGGCTGCTGGACGACCGGGTCTGGCGGGAGATGGGCGGTCCGCCACCACCAGACCGGGCCGTCTCGGCGGTGGACTTCGCCACTGCCCGGACTGAGTTCTACACTCATCCCACAGCGCTGCCGGAGATAGAGCGCAGTTCCATCAAACAGGACCTCCACCGGCGGGATTTTACCATCAACACGCTGGCCATCCGGCTGGACCCGCCCCACTGGGGGGAACTGCTGGATTTCTATGGCGGGGAGGCCGACCTGCGGGAGGGTGTCATCCGCGTCCTGCACAGCCTCAGTTTCATAGATGACCCGACCCGCATCCTGCGCGCGGCCCGCCTGGAAGCCCGCCTGGGCTTCCGCCTGGACCCCCGCAGCGAGGGCCTCATCGCCAACGCTCTCCCGATGCTGAACCGGGTCAGCGGCGACCGCATCCGGCACGAACTGGAACTGATTCTGGCGGAAGAGGAGCCGGAACGAGCCCTCTGTCGACTGGAGCGGCTGGGAGTCCTCTCCCAGATTCATCCGGCCCTCCACTGCGACCGCTGGCTGGTTACCCGCTTCCGGACGGTGCGGAAGGAACTGGACCCGATGGTCTGGGGGCTGGGGGCGGAGGACCAGCCCTTTGTGTACTGGGGGCTTCTGCTATACCGATTGGAGCCCGATGTCCTGCGCGCAGTGACGGAGCGGCTGCGGGTACCCCGCTCCGAGGCCCGGCATTTGGAACGTCTCCCTGACCTGCGCCGGGACCTGGACCTGCTGCCGACGCTGCGGCAACCGAGCCGGATTTGCCGCCTGCTGGAACCGTACCCGGCGCGCCTTCTGGCGGTGGGCTGGGTAGCCGACCGCCGGGCCGGGGTCCGGGCTCGCTTGACCGCCTTCCAGACCCGTTATCGGCATGTGACGCCCGTCCTAACTGGCGAAGACCTGAAGGCTATGGGTCTGCGTCCGGGCCCTCTCTTCGGCCAGTTGTTGGGCACGCTGCGGGATGCCCGCCTGGACGGCAAAATCACGACGCGGGAGGAGGAGGAGACGCTGGTGCGACGGATGATTGGAGTAGGGAGTAGGGGGTAGGAGTATGGAGACACCGCATGCTGTCGTCCACTACGCTGAGGTCGGCCTGAAAGGGGGAAACCGCGCCTTTTTTGAGCGCGTCCTGGCCCAGAACATCCTCCGGCGGGTGGAACGTCTGGGCGGAAAGGGCCGGGTGGAGCGCCTCTCCGGGCGGTTCTTGATCCACCTGGACGCCCCCTGGGCACCGTCGGCGTGGGAGGAGGCGCTGAGCCCGGTCTTCGGTATTGCCTATTTCGCCCCCGTCTATCTGGTGCCCCCGGATATGGAGGCTATCCGGGCCGTCATTCTGGAGAATCTGCCAGAGGGGCCATCTCGCACATTCCGCATCACCGCCAGCCGGGACGACAAATCCTTCCCGCTGACTTCGCCGGAGATTCAGCGGGAACTGGGCGCAGCGGTGCAGGCGCGGACGGGATGGCCCGTCCGGCTCAAAGGGGCGGAACTGGATATCGGCGTGGAGATTCTGCGCAACCGGGCCGTTGTCTATCTGGGACGAATACCGGGGCCCGGCGGCCTGCCGGTTGGCGTCAGCGGCAAGGTTGTCCTGCTCCTCTCCGGTGGGATAGATTCGCCCGTAGCGGGTTACTTCGCCCTCAAACGGGGATGCCGGGTCATCCCCATCCACTTTCACAGTCGGCCCTTCGGCAACTGGATGGGGTCAGAGAGCCGGGCGCGGGAGATGGTGCGCGCGCTGGGGCGGTATGGGATGGAGCCGTACCTCTACGTAGTCCCCATCGGAAAGCAACAACGGGAGATCACGGTGCAGGCGCCGGTAGCCTATCGGGTCATCCTCTACCGCCGCCTGATGATGCGGGTCGCGACGGCCCTGGCCCGGCGGGAGGGGGCCAAGGCCATCTTTACGGGCGAGTCCTTGGGACAGGTCGCCTCCCAGACCCTGGAGAGCCTGACGGTGGTGGAAGACGCGGCGGGATTGCCCGTCCTCCGTCCCCTCATCGGCCTGGATAAGACGGAGATTACCGCGTTGGCGGAGCGGATCGGTACCTATACCCTTTCCCTGATGCCCGGGGACGATTGCTGCCAGTTCCTGATGCCCCGCCGGGTGGTCACCCATCCCCGGATGGAGGAGACCCTGCAGGCGGAGGACACGGTGGAGATGGACCGGCTGGTTCAGGAGGCACTGGACGGCGCAACGCGGGTGGAGGTATAGCGCAAGCCGCCAGACCTGCTCCCCTGCGGTTGCCCGGCAGGAGGTTCCAATGATTCTGCAGATATTAACCGTCGGTCTGATTCAGACCAACTGCTACATCATCGGCTGCGAACAGACGAAGGAGGGGGCCATCATTGACCCCGGCGGCCATCCGGAGCGCATCCTGCGCGCCGTTCGGGAGGCTGGCCTGACGGTCCGGTACGTTCTGAATACCCACTGCCACTTTGACCACATGGCCGCCAACGCCGATGTGGTCGCGGCGACAGGCGCGCCGCTGGCGGTCCATCCGGCGGAGCGGCCCATTCTGGAATCGCGCGGCGGCGCTGCGTGGTTCGGAGTCCCTATCTCCGCCAGCCCCCCGCCCGACCTGGAACTGGCGGACGGGCAGACCTTGGAAGTGGGGATGCTCCGAATTCAGGTTCTGCACACCCCGGGCCACTCGCCGGGCAGTGTCACCTTCTATCTACCTGACCAGGGGGTGGCCTTTGACGGCGACGTCCTCTTCGCTATGGGGGTGGGACGAACAGATCTCCCCGGCGGAGACTGGGATACCCTGATGCGCTCCATCGGGGAGGTCCTGTTCGCGTTGCCCGATGAGACCGTCCTCTACCCGGGCCACGGCCCGAAGACGACGGTGGGGCAGGAGAAACGGTTTAACCCCTGGTTGCTGTAGGAGATAACAACCGGGACGTGCCAGGCACTTCTGAAAGTGCCTGGCACATCCTGTTTTTTACGGCGAAATTGTCCAGGTCATCTCTCCGGCGATTTCCTGGTCATAAATCTCCTCGCTGACCGGATTGCCATCGCAGTCGCGGGCGCTCAGGTCATACGTACCCGCCGGGAGGCGGAAGGTGTACGAACCGCCGGGTGGAACTGTATCGCCGCCCAGCCAGTCGTTGCCCCATTCGGTGCTGCCAGAGGGGGAGATCAGGACGTAACAGATGGGAATGTCCAGCTGGTTGAGCAGGGTCAATGAGGCTTCTTCCACATCTTTCAGTGTCCAGGTGATGCCGTTGGCGTCCACATTGATGCCCGATTGAGTGTTCAGGGGGTTGTGGTCACAGTCGTCGGCACGCAGATCATATGTCCCCAGGGGTACCTGGAGGGTCCGGGTGCTCCCTGCCGGGATGGTCACGTCCTTCCCCATCCAGTCGGGGCCCCACTCCTCGCTGTCCGAAGGGGAGATGTAGAGATAGCAAATCTCGTGGCTGGATTCGTTGACAATCAACACCGGCGCCCGCTGGAGGGGGTCCAGAGACCATATCATACTGCCGGCCAGGTCCACGCCCATGTAGTAGGCGACCAGATTGCCGTCGCAATCATCGGCCCGCACGTCGTAGGAGCCCTCCGGTACCTGAAAGGTCCGGTTGCTACCGGACCGGATCACCTCATCCTTTGCCAGCCAGTTATCTCCCCACGAGTCGCTCTCCGTGGAGGAAATGTAGACGGCACAGAGGGGGATGCCGGAGTTGTTTTCCAGTGCCAGTTCGGCCGTTCCAGCAGAGGGTTGGGATAGTGGAGCCTTTGTCGGCGGAGCAACGGTCGGAGGGACTGGAGTGGGCGGGACGGGCGTCGGCCTGCCGCAGGCCAGCGCGGCCAAAATCAGCGCGCCAGCGGCGATCAGTAAGGATGCTTTCTTCATAGTACTCTCCTGAGATTTGGGATGAAACGTCTTGAGTCAGGGGGGCCTTCAGAGGAGAGAGGGAGGCGAGGGGGGACCGCTCCGCTGATACCCGGGACAAGACTCGTAATAAAAATTATAGCACGTTTCTGAAATTCCGCAAGTGAGGTGGGAAAGAGAGCGGTTTCTGTGGCGGCGGCCGAAGGCCGCTGCCACAGAAACCGAATTAATGCAGCCGCTGGACCGCGTCCACCTGGGCCGGGTCCCCTCCGCCGGTGGGGCAGCGCAGCCGAACGTAACGGTAGGAATACCCCGCCGGACACCATATGCCGATGTCTATGGTGATGCCCGTCTGGAGACCCGTGCCTGGAAAGGGGTAGAGCACACTGGATGGGATTGATTCGTTATCCTGCTCGCCGTTCCCATCGGTGGCATAGCTATCTATGTTAGTCCCGACCACACCGCCCAGTATGCCATCCCATGCAAACACAGTGTACCAGTTAGCGCCGTCTGTGGAGAGTTCTATGATGATGAAATCCAGAAAGATACCGGGGGGGTTGGGCCATTCATAAAACACCAGGTCGGGACCGGGGCCGTCTATGATGCCGGTTCCCTCGCCGAAATCCAGGACGACGGCCTCTCCTTCCCTCAGTTCCAGTGCCTGCCCGTCGGGGGGCCCGCCAGCCATGCCGCAATTCGGGTTGGAGGGTGTGCACGTCGCGTTTGTGGTCGTGGTGTAGGGCGTAATATCATACGGCTGAACCTGGACCCAATTGCTATATCCGAACTCACCTCCCCCGGCATCCAGTGCCGCAACGTAGTAAGTATATACTGTGCCGTTCACCACCAGGTTGTCCAGATGGGCTGTTCCCGGAGTTTCAGTGACGATGATGTACAGGCCGCCGTTGGCGCGATAGACCCTGTAGGCGGACGGTGCAGGATTGACGGTATCCCATCCCAGGCTGACTTCGTTGCTGCCTGCCGCCGCGCGCAGTTGAAAGGGAACCGGCGTCGTTGTGGGGGTAGGGGTGGAGGTCGGCGTCGGTGTACTGGTAGGGGTGGAGGTCGGCGTCGGTGTAGGGGTGGGGGTGGGGGTCGGCGTCGGTGTGAACGTCGGCGGGGACGTCGGCGGTATAGGGGTTGGAGAGGCTGTCGGTGTGAGAGATGGAACCGGTGTGAAGGTTGCGGTGGCGCGCGGGCGTGTCCGGGTCGGCGTGGGTGATGGGGTCGGAGACGGTTGGGAAGTTGGCATAGGGGAGGGGGGCACGGCCGTCGCAGTCGCTATGGCCAGGGGCGTCGCGGTCGCTGTGGGAACTGGGGCGAATATCTGGGGCGGAACAACCACCACGGGCCCCAGGGGGGTCAGGATGCGACGGAGGTCCCAAAGCGGGGTCATAATCTCAGGACGCAGGGGTTCTATCATCGGGAGGGGCGTAGCCGCGGCGTGGTCAGGGTCCATTTCGGAAGACATTCCGGCTGCGGCTTTCCACTCTCGCGGCAGACGGATAGCGGCCTCAGCGGAGACGAGGATGCAGGCAAACCCAGCGGCCAGAATAAGTGCGAATATTGCCCACTCGCTCCGTCCCCATCGCCGACCGAGAAAAGGACGCTCTGCCATCTTGGTCACTCCCAGGGTTTGTTCTCCCTTTGCGCCTCTGTTTGCAGCGGGAGGTAAATCGTGAATGTGCTCCCCGCACCTGGCGCGCTGGCGACCTGGATCTGCCCGCCGTGGGCTTCCACGATGGCCCGGGTGATGTATAGACCCAGGCCCAATCCCCGTACAGTGTCGTCCGCTGTCGGGATTCCCCGGTAGAAGCGGGTGAACAGATGTTTTTGAATCTCAGGTGGAATGCCCACGCCAGTATCGGCAACCTCCAGAACCAGCCAGTTGTCCTGGGCCGAAATTCGCAGGGTGATGGTACCTCCCTGGGGGGTATACTGGGAGGCATTTCGGAGCAGGTTGATAATGGCCCAGCGCAGCCGCTCGGAATCGGCTGTGATGGGCGGGAGATGGTCGGAGATCTCCGTCCGGAAGTTTAGCCCGTTTTCTTCTATACGGGGTTGCCATTCCCGTGCGACTTCCTCAGCCAGTGATACAATGGACATGGAGCGCTTCCGCAGGGCCAGACGACCCCCTGCTTCCATTTCGGAGAAGTCCAGAAGGGAGCCAATCATCGCAATGAGCGCTTCCGTGTGGTGGGCAATGGTCTGGAGAAAGGATTTCTGCTGATCACTCAGTTGTCCCCCGGCACCTACCAGAAGCAGGTTGCTATACCCTCGGATGGCGGTCAGCGGGGTCCGGAGTTCGTGGGAGACGTGGGCGATGAAGGCGTCCTTCAACCGTTCTGCTTCCACCTCGGCGCTAACGTCGCGCAGGACGATGACGGTACCCAGGCGTTGACCCTCTTCGTTGCGAACGATGGCGGAATGGGCACTGAGCACCTTGTTGCCGACCTGGAAGCGCCGGCTATCTACCAACCAGGGGTTGTTCGCGCTATCGCCAGGTTTTGCATCTGCGGCGGGAAGTTCCCTTAGAGGACCTATCATAAAGTTGGAAGCCAGTTCTTCCAGGATGCGTTCCGCGGCTGCGTTCAGCGGGATAAAATTCCCCTGAGCGTCTTCCAGGATGACCCCGTCGCCGATGCTGGCGAGGATGGCCCTCAGTTGACCCAGAGTCTCCTCCAGCGCGTTGGTCCGTTCCAGAAGGCGGCCTGCCATATCGTCAAAAGTGGTCGCCAGAAAGCCGATTTCGTCTGTGCCGCGAATCCCTGTCCGATAGTGCAGGTCTCCTTCGGCGATGGCCTGAGAGGCGCTGACCAGGCGTTCCAGGGGGCGGGTGATTCGTTGGGCGATCAAGTAGCCGATGACAATGACGGCAGCGGTCATCAAAGCGAAGAGCAGGGCATAGATGTTGCGGCTGGTGGTCCCGGCCCGAACGATGAACTGGGCGGGCAGAGCAACGCCAAAGACGCCCAAGGTGTCATTCCCGACCCGGAGGGGGCCTCGGGCCAGCCGGTACCAGCGTCCCCGAATCTGGACGTTTTCACCGATGGTAGTATCGGTGCTGTAGAGACAACGTTCATACAAGTCAGCGGGAATGGAGAGTTCGTCCAGCAACCGAGGGATGTCCTGGGGAAGTTCCGGGATGGCGAAAGTGGTCCCGATGGCCCGGCCCCCTTCTATGTAGACGGTCACATCAGCCATAGAGGTGGATTTAAAGTAAGCCAGCAGGGTATCCAGGGAGGTCCCGACGATGACTGCACCCATCAGTTGGTTGTTCAGAGGGACGGGGATAGCGGTCAGATAGTAGTAGCGGTTGTTGGTGGGGTGCCGGACCAGACCGCGCCGGGGAAGCCCGGCCGGGTCTCCCGCTTCCAGAAGCATCCGCACAATCTCGGGGGGCTGGAAGATATCCTGAGGGGTTCCGTAGGAGCCATCCAGACGGCGAAGGAGGTGCAGCATCTGGTGGCCATCGGCGTCCACGATGACCAGCAGTTCCGTCCCCAGAGCAGAAGCGGCCGGAGAGGCCAGGGATGCAACCTGTTGCGCGTTTCCGTCTCGCAGGGCCTCGCCCAGGCCGCGAGTAAACGCGATAATCCGGGCCGCTTCCAGATGCCCCATCTCGTATCGGGCCAGGTCATCGGAGACGACCCGTCCTGCTTCCAGGAGGTGGTTGGTCAGCCGTTCATCCAAGGAACCGGCGACCAGATAGGTGACTACATACGTACCGGTGACGGCCACCAGGATGGTGAGTACCAGGTATGGAAAAATAATCTTGCCGCGGATCGGAAAACTCAACGGCAAGAACCGTTGACGGCGAGGATTAGGCAGTGGCTGATTCCCCGTCATCGGCTGCTCGCTCCTGAAAGCGATGTTCACGAGTCCTCGCCCTCTTTAGTAAGTATACTATCGTCTGTCCGGAAACGGGTTTCAGAAATGTTTCAGTTTGGGGACAATCGCTGAAATTATCTTTACCCCACCAGCACGAAGGCCAGGTCGTTGACGTTGGTGCCGGTGGGCCCGGTGATGATGAGGTCACCCAGGGCAGCGAAGAAGGGGTAGGCATCGTTGCGGGTCAGATAGTCAGCAGGGTCCAGCCCCAGGGCGCGGGCGCGGGCGACGGTGCTCCCGTCCGCAAAGGCGCCGGCCGCGTCGGTGGGGCCGTCGGTGCCGTCGGTGGCCAGGGTGGCGACCAGAACGTTTTCCCATCCCTCCAGGGCCAGCGCCGCCCCCAGCGCTACTTCCTGGTTGCGGCCGCCCCGGCCCGACCCGCGCACCGTCACAGTGGTCTCGCCGCCCAGGACCAGACAGGCCGGGCGGGGCAGAGGATGCCCGGTGTGGGTCTCCTCCTTTGCCAGCGCGGCCAGCACCCGGCCCACTTCCCGCGCTTCCCCCTCCAGGTACGTGGTCAGAAGAGCGGCGTGGAATCCCAGCGCGCGGGCTCTCTCCACCGCCGCCTCCGCCGCTGTGCGGTTCTCGGCGACGATGACGGTGTGCACCCTCGCGAAAAGCCGGTCCCCGGGCTTGGGGGTCTCTGTTTCCTGGCCGCTCCGGCCCCGCTCCAGATGGCGGAGCACACTTGGGGGGGTCTGGTCCAGCAGGTTGTACCGTTCCAGAACCGCCCAGGCATCGGCGAAAGTGGTGGGGTCCGGCACACAGGGACCAGAGCCGATGGCGTCCAGGGGGCTACCGACCACGTCGGAGAGGACGAGGACGGCGGCCTGCGCGCCCTGTCGGGCGATATGCTCCGCCAGCCGTCCGCCTTTGACCTGGGAGAGGTGCTTGCGGACGGTGTTGATTTCCCCAATCGTCGCGCCGCTGCGCAGAAGGCTATCGGTGAGAGTCTGGAGGTCAGCCAGAGAGACACCGGGGACGGGTGCCTCCATCAGCGCCGACGCGCCGCCGGAGACCAGCACCAGGACCAGGTCGTGCGGGGTCAGGGAGTCCACCAGCGCCAGAATCTGGCGCGTTCCGTCCAGACCGGCCTGGTCGGGGATGGGGTGGCCAGCAGGATGGATGTGGATGCGGGCCAGCGGCTGCGCGGGCTCGTAGCCGTAACGGACGTTGATCCATCCGGCAGCGACCTGTTCGCCCAGAAACGCTTCCACCGCTGCCGCCATCCCGGCCCCAGCCTTGCCCGCCCCGATGACAGTAACCCGATTTATCTGGCGCAGGTCGTAGGGGCGGTCGCCGATGAAGAGGGTGGAGCCCTCCCGGCGGAGATGGCGGGCGACGGCGCGCGCCGGGTTCACCGCTCCCAGCGCGGCCCAGATCAGTTCCATCGCGACTTCGCGGAGCATGGGGGGCTATCCACGAATGGACACGAATCACCCATCACGAATCACGACTTCCGCTCCATCCGCTCCCACGTCTGGGTGGAGCCAATGTTCGGGTTGAAGTTGGGATCGTCAGTGAGGATGTACTCACCCAGGGGAGTGGCCCAGGCGTAGCGATAGCCGCCGGGCAACTCTACCCCCTGCCCAGCGAAGGGGTCATCGTAAGCGTCCACCCCGCGGATGGTCTGACTGAACTGCTCCGCCAACCGGTCCATCGTCTCCTGCCGCCGGTAGTACGTGTCCATCATCATATCGCTGATCTGACTGCTGGTCTGGCTGATGATGCGGCTGATCTCTCCGACGTGGCGGATTTGCTGAATCTGGTTCTGGATGAGGAACTGGCTGACCTGATAATCTTGAGCCGCACACCCCAGGAGGTGCCTGGGGCTTCGCCCTCTGGGGGCGCTTCCTGTCGTACCAGCGATGCTCCGCAGTAGGCACAGGTCAGACGGGGGCCGCCGGGTGGCAAGGGCGCCTCGCGTTGGGGGCAGTTATCGGAAACGGTCCGGTGCATAGGACCTCCCCGGGGATGGCCGGCCCTCCAGGTTGGCGCCTCTCCCCCCTCACGTTTTGCGTTACGTTTTGCGTTACGTTTTACGTTTCACGTTTCACTTTTCACACCAGCGCGCGCTCCAGCGCCTCGGCGACCGACCGGACGGGGACCAGTTCCAGCCCTTCCGGCACGGAGAGGGAAGTCCGCCGGACAGTGCGGGGGACTATGCAGCGTTTGAAGCCCAGACGGGCTGCTTCTTTCAGCCGCGCAGCCATCTGCCCTACTGCCCGGACCTCCCCGGAGAGGCCCACTTCGCCGATGACCGCCAGGTCCGCTGCCACAGGGCGTTCCCGCAAACTGGAACCGATGGCCACTGCCACCGCCAGATCGGCGGCTGGCTCTTCTATCTGCAGCCCACCCACCACGTTGACGAAGACATCCTGGTCAAAGAGCCGTAGCCCCACCCGCCGGGTCAGTACAGCGACGATCAGAAGCAGCCGGTACATGTCCACCCCGTTGGCCGTCCGGCGGGGGTGCCCGAAACTGGTGTGGCTGGTGAGGGCCTGGACCTCCACCAGCAGCGGTCGCGTCCCCTCCATCGTGACAGCGATGGCGGAGCCGGGCGCCTGGACCATCCGCTCCGCCAGGAAGGCCTCCGATGGGTTCTCCACTTCTACCAGTCCTTCCTCCCGCATCTCAAAGACGCCAACTTCCGATGTGGCCCCGAAGCGGTTCTTCGTCGTCCGCAGGAGGCGGTAGGTGTGGAACGGGTCGCCCTCCAGGTAGAGCACCGTGTCCACTATGTGCTCCAGGACTTTTGGGCCGGCGATGGCGCCTTCTTTGGTGACGTGGCCCACCAGAAAGACGACGACGCTGCTGGACTTGGCCCACCACTGCAGGCGGGCCGCTGCCTCCCGGACCTGTGTGACCGACCCCGCTGCCGAG
The DNA here is from genome assembly GCA_034435815.1 of Anaerolineae bacterium. GTDB lineage: Bacteria > Chloroflexota > Anaerolineae > B4-G1 > DUEL01 > SpSt-77. The sequence goes on from DAOTWK010000017.1 coordinate 12,267, forward strand.
GGAAGGTCCCCAGAGGTGACTGTCTGGATGGAGTCCACCACCATCATCACCGGGGAGAGTCGTTCAGCTTGGTGCAGGATGGCTTCCAGGACGGTCTCGGAGAGGACGTAGAGGCCGTCGGTGGGGATGCCCAGCCGGTCGGCGCGCATCTTAATTTGCCGCGCTGACTCCTCACCGGAGACGTACAGCACCGGGCGTTTCAGGGCTGTGGCGACGATAGAGGAGACCTGCAGGAGAAGGGTGGATTTGCCGATACCTGGCTCGCCGCCGACCAGGATGAGGGAGCCGGGGACCAGTCCACCCCCCAGGACGCGGGAGAATTCCTCCAGGGGGATGGGGAACCGTTCCAGTCCCTCTGGCCGGACTTCCGCCAGTGGCTGCGGTTCGCTGCGGATGAGAGGGGGCGCGGTGGCGGTAACCCGCTCCTCCGCCACCTCCACCATGGTGTTCCATCCCCCGCAGCCGGGGCAGCGTCCCATAGGACGGGGGCTGGTTCGGCCACAGACCTGACAGACCCACTGGACGCGCGCTTTGGTCATCATTTCCACTTGCGTAGGGACAACCCTGGCGGTTGCCCTGCCTGGACAGGCGCAAGGCCTGCCCCTACGACAACACCGCCTCTATCCGCTCCAGCGCCCAATCTATCTCTTCGCGGTTGATGACCAAGGGAGGGGCAAAGCGGATGGTGTGCTCGTGGGTGTCCTTGCAAAGAATTCCCCGCTCCTTCAGCGCCTCGCAGTAGCGACGGGCGCCGCCAGCCTCGGGGACCAATTCCACGCCGATAAGCAGCCCCTTGCCGCGCACTTCCCGAATCAGCGGGCTCTCTATGCGGGCCAGGCGGCCCAGGAAGTAGCGTCCCAGTTCGTCCGCTCGCTCCGGGAGTCGCTCCTCCACAATCACCCGCAGCGCTTCCCGGGCGACAGCACAGGCCAGCGGGTTCCCGCCGAAGGTGGAACCGTGGTCCCCAGGTCGGAAGACCCCCAGCACCTCTCGCGAAGCAAGCACCGCCGAGACAGGATAAAACCCACCGGAGAGGGCCTTACCGAGGACCATCACATCCGGTCGGACCCCTTCCCAATCGCAGGCAAAGAAACGGCCGGTGCGGCCCAGGCCGGTCTGAATCTCGTCGGCGATGAAGAGGATGTTGCGGCGAGTGCAGATTTCGCGCACGGCTTGCAGATAGCCTTCCGGTGGGACGATGACGCCGCCCTCGCCCTGAATTGGCTCTACAAGAAAGGCGACGGTGTTGGGCGTGATGGCGGCCTCCAGCGCCTGCGGGTCGCCATAGGGGATGATAACGAAGCCCGGCGTGAAGGGGCCAAACCATTCCCGGTACTGCGGCTCAGTGGAGAATCCGACAATGGTGATGGTCCGCCCATGGAAGTTCCCCGCGCAGACGACGATCTCCGCCCGGCCATCCGGGACTCCCTTAACGGTGTAGCCCCATTTGCGGGCCGCCTTCAGGGCGGTCTCTACCGCCTCGGCGCCGGAATTCATCAGCAGCGTCATTTCGTAGCCGGTGAGTTCGCAGAGTTCTTTCTCCAGAAAGGGCAACTGGTCGTTGCGAAAAGCGCGCGAGGTGAGGGTGACCCGTCCGGCCTGCTCCACCATCGCCCGCAGGATACGGGGGTGGCAGTGGCCCTGGTTGACGGCGGAGTAGGCACTCAGACAATCCAGATACCGGTTCCCCTCCACGTCCCACATCCACACCCCCTCGGCGCGGGTAATGACGACATCCAGGGGCTTGTAGTTGTGAGCGCCATAGGTTTCTTCCAGTTGAATGTAGTCCTGAGTTCGCACAGCGATCTCTCCAGAAAGGGATATACGCTATATGCACTGAATTTCGGAAGGCAGTCGTTATCGCTCCCGGGCGTGCTTTCAGATTGCCCCTTCCTCGTTGCCCCGGCGCGGCACAGGGAGAAAGAAAGATTTTTTTCACTGCGGCGGCGCCGCCGCAGTGAATTTATCCCCCTTCCCATAAACCGCGAATAAACGTATCGGGGTCAAAGGGAGCCAGGTCGTCCAGCCCTTCCCCGGTGCCGACGAAACGGACCGGGAGTTTCAGTTCGCGGGCGATGGCGAAGACCATGCCGCCCCGGGCGGTGCTATCCAGTTTCGCCAGAATGATCCCCGTCACCTCCACCGCTTCTAGAAAGTGGCGGGCCTGGCTGAGGGCGTTCTGGCCCGTCGTCGCGTCCAGCACCAGCAGGGTCTCGTGAGGGGCGCCCTCCACTGCCCGGGCCGCTACCCGCCGCACCTTCTTCAGTTCTTCCATCAGGTTGTAGCGGGTATGGAGCCGCCCGGCGGTATCCACGATAACCATATCCATCCCCCGGCTGCGGGCGGCCTGCAGCGCGTCGTAGACCACTGCGCCGGGGTCGCCCCCCTCCGGCCCGGAGACCACCGGACAGCCCGCCCGTTCGCCCCAGATGCGCAGTTGGTCCATCGCTGCCGCGCGGAAGGTGTCGGCGGCTGCCAGCAGCACCTTCCGCCCCTCCTGGCGGTACCGGTAGCCCAGTTTGGCGATGCTGGTCGTCTTCCCCGACCCGTTCACCCCTACGATGAGAATGACATCCAGGGGCCGTCCGCCCAGATTCAGCGGGGGTGGGGAGGGGAGGAGCGCGCGCAGTTCTTCGTTCAGCGCATCCCGCAGGCGGTCGGCCCGCAGGATGGCCTCATCCCGCGAGCGGCGACGCAACCGATCCATCAACGCCAGCGTCGTCTCCACCCCCACATCGGCCTGTATGAGGAGTTCCTCCAGTTCCTCCCAGACCTGAGGGGTGACCTCGCTGGCCCCTAACAGCGCGGCAATGCGGCTGAAGACCGCGTTGCGCGTCCGTGCCAGTCCCTGAAAAATTCCCTTCATCTCGTTTGTCGCTTAAGATGATTTTTGCGGCGGCGGCTTAGTCGCCGGCGCAAAAATCAACTCCCCTGCTGTTACGCGGGCAATGTCCCTGTCACCAGTTCACCAACTACCAGTCCGCCATCCTACCCTACTGTTTCTCATACGGTTGCCCATCCGCGGCAGGCGGCACAGCCTCCCCCACTACCCCGGCCAGGACGATGATGGTCACCAGGTACGGCGCCATCAGCAGGAATTGGGAGGGGATGGGCACCTGCAGAATGGCCAGTTTGGTCTGCAGCGCATCAGCGAAGCCGAAGATGAGCGCCGCGCCGAAGGCCCCGAAGGGCATCCACTTGCCGAAAATCATCGCCGCCAGGCCGATAAAGCCCTTGCCGGCTGTCATCAGTTCGTCAAACCGGCCCACCGACCCCAGGATGAGGAAAGCGCCGCCCAGCGCGGCGACCATTCCCCCGATGGTCACGTTCACATAGCGGGTCTTGAAGACGTTGACCCCCAGCGTGTCGGCGGCGCGGGGATGTTCGCCCACCGCCCGCGTCCGCAGCCCCCAGCGGGTGTAGAAAAGGACGACGTGAACGACGACCAGCAAGATGTAGAGCAGGTAAACCAATAGGTTCTGCTCAAAAACGACCGGTCCAATGACCGGAATCCGGGAGAGCAGGGGGACGGGGACCGGTTGCAGGGTGCCGGTGTTGTTCAATTGCTGAAAGTGGGTCAGGATGCGGGCGCTCAAGAAACTGGTGATGCCGACGGCCAGGATGTTGATGGCTGTTCCGGCGATAATCTGGTTGACCTTGAAGCGGACGGCCAGGACGGCCAGCAGGAGTCCCATCAGCGCGCCGGAGATCAGCGCGCCGACCAGCCCGCAGGACATGGACGCCCACGAGGGCCACCCCCAGACGTTCAGTGCCAGACTCCCCATCAGGGTGGCGGTGAATGCGCCGGTGAGCATCATCCCCTCAATCCCGATGTTAATGACGGCGCACCGTTCGCAGATGACCCCGGAGAGGCCCGCCAGCGCAATCGGGACGGCCCGCAAGAGGGCGCTATTGAGCATGCCGGTCAGGTTGAACGCGCGGCCCTGGGATGCCCAGGTGAGGAAAGCCCAAACAAAGAGCCCGGCGATGATGCCCAGAACCAGATTGACCCGCCGGAAGCCGCGCGCCAGTTGCCAGCCTCCCAAAAAAGCACAGATCAGCGCCAGCGCGTAGAGCGTCGGCCCCGTCGGGAGGACCAGGTCTGGTACGGGAGCCGTCTGGGCCGCACTGCCAAAGTTCAGGACGAAAGTGCTGGTCTTTTCGGCGGCGGCCACCCGGGCGAAGAGCAGGTAAATGAGCAGCCCGGCCCCGAGGAAGATGAATCCATACGTCCGGGCCCGCCTGGGGGAAATCCCCCCTCGGGCCGCAATGCGTTCCCAGGTAGAAACTGATGTCGCCATCTACAGTTCCTCCAGCAAACGGTGGTACTCTTCCAAGCCGATTCTCGGATCGCGCAGGATTTTGCGCAACAGAGGCCGAACGATGACTTGCGAGCCGTGGTCAGGAATGACAACAATCAAAATTGGGCAACGGCTTTTCCACTTCCATGACTTTCAGGTATGCCTGGATGGCCTCCTGGATATTCCTCTCCAAAGAGGGCAAATCCGGAGCCTGAGTATAGCATCCGGGGAGTTCCGCCACCGCTCCGACCAGCCAGCCGCTCTCTGGGTCCCGCTCAATCACAACCGTAAAAGTTTGCGTGCCTCATTCCTGAAAGAGCATCTTGCGTTCTTGCAGTCTTGCGTTACACCCGCCCCCAGCCCCGGGTGAAGACTATCTCGGCAGTCTCTTTGGGGGCGCGAATCCGGTAGATGAAGCGGATAATCTCCGGCGCGGCGATGAAGATGATGATGAGCGCCTGGAGAATGGAGATGATGTCAATGGGCACATGGGCCACCCCCTGCATCCGCTGCGCGCCGGCCCGCAGGAAACCGAAGAGGAGAGCCGCCAGCAGGACCCCCACCGGATGGCTCTTCCCCAACAGGGCCAGGGCGATAGAGTCAAACCCGTAGCCGGAGAAGAAGGCGTTGGGCATAAAGTGCAGCACGCCCAGGATGTCGTGCGCCCCCGCCAGTCCCGCCAGTCCGCCGCTCAGGGCCATCGCCAGGACGATGTTGCGGGCCACGCTGATCCCCGCCGTCCGCGCGGCACGCGGGTTGGCTCCCACCGCGCGAATCTCAAACCCCACCGTCGTCTTGAAGAGTAACCAGTACACGAACCAGACGGCGAAGAGGGCCAGGAGCAAGCCGGTGTTGAGCCGGATAGAGGGGTCGTTCGGGAAGAACTGGGGGAGATAGGCCGTGGGCAGAATTTCCGGACTCACTGGACGGAAGTCGCCCGGGCGGGCCATCGGGCCGCCCACCTGGAGCAAATAGTCCGCCAGACGGTAGGCGATGTAGTTCAGCATGATGGTATTGATGACCTCGTGGGCGCCCGTCCGCGCCTTGAGAAAACCGGCGATGGAAGCCCAGAGAGCCCCACCCAGCATCCCCGCCGCCAGCGCCAGCGGCAGGTGGATGAACCAGGGCAATCCCGTCACTGAGTAACCCACATAAACTGAGGTCAGACCACCGATGAAGTACTGCCCTTCCGCGCCGATGTTAAAGAGGCCGCAGCGGAACCCCAGCGCCACCGCCAGGCCGGCGAAGATGTAGGGCGTTGCCAACCGCAACCCCTCGGTAATCGGGTAGATAGCCCGCAGGAGGCGCGCGCTATCCCCCGTCTCCAGCCAGATTTGGAGACCGGTGAAGATGCGGGCCGGGTTGCCGAACGCGCCCTCAAAGAACGCACCATAGGCTTTGGTGACCGACGCGCCAGCGGCGACCAGCCCGGCGCCGATGCCCTGACCGAAGGCGGCCCATACTTGGGGGTCAAACGCAGCGATGAAAATGGCCCCGACCACCAGCGCGGTGAAAATGGCCAGGGAAATCATCGCGGCCGACTGCCAGTTCCAGGCGGTGACCCGCGCCAGCAGTCGCCGCTCCAGGTCTTCGCCCTTCGGACCCACCCGCGTGCGGATGCGGCCCGCGCGCAGCCCCTCGGTGACCTCCAGAACCTTGCCGCGCACTTCAGAGGGGACCGCCACATCCGCTGCGTGGAACGGCGCCAACCCGATGCCGTCGTTGTGCAGGTCAAAGCGCAGGCTCCCCCTATGCAGTTTCCCCGCCACTGCCAGGGAGAGGGCCTCATAGACCGCCCGGTCCACTCGCTTGACCGCGCTGGTCAGCAGCCGGTCGGCGCCCGACTCGGCCCCCTCCCGGAATGTCGTCACCCAGTGGTCCTGGTCGGAACCGACAACCCAGACGCCGCGCGCGGCGGCGGCCCGGATCGCCGCACTTCCGCACCCGCCAGCGGCGGCAAAGATGACGTCCGCTCCCTGCTCCACCAGTTGGTCCGCCGCCTCCCGGCCCTTCTGCTCGTCGGTGAAGGAGTTAGTATAGACGGCCAGCACCTTCGCCCGACGGTTGGTGAAGGCCACGCCATGCTCAAAGCCCAGCCGGAACTTCCGGACCGGCGGCACATCCACTCCGCCGACGAAGCCCACCACCTCGTGCTCCGTCATCAGGCCTGCCAGCGCGCCCGCCAGGAAGCCCGCCTGGTCCTCGGCGAAGACCAGCCCGGTGACGTTGCGGCTCTCCTGGAGTGGCTCATAGTCCACCAGGACGAAGTGGACCTTCGGATAACGGGCAGCGATGCGCTCCACCGCCGTGCCAGTGGTGGAGCCCACGGTGACCACCAACTGGCAACCCCGTTCAATGACTTGACGGATGTTGGCTTCGTACTCAGCCGGGGAGTGGGTCTCTATCAGTTCTATGGCCAGGCCGTGCTCCTGAGCGGCCCGGACCGTCCCCTCATAGGCGTACTGATTGAAGGAGCCGTCGTCTATCCGGCCCCCGTCGGTGACGAAACCGACCCGAAGTCGTTCTTGCATTCGCACCTCCTGTAGCGCAAAATGAATGTTGCGCTACTTCTTCACCCCCGCCATCAGCAGGCCGATTTCCTCCCGGGTGGCCTGGTCGGCGGGCAGGATGTCCATAATGCGCCCCTCGTACATCACCGCGATGCGGTCGGAGAGGCTCATCACCTCATCCAGTTCCGGCGAGACCAGGAGTATTCCACATCCCTCATCCCGTTTGGCGATGATGCGCCGGTGGATATACTCAATTGAGCCCACATCCAGCCCTCGGGTCGGCTGAGATGCGATGAGCAGACGGATGGGACGGGAGAACTCGCGGGCAACGATGACTTTCTGCTGGTTGCCGCCGGAGAGGTTGGCGACAGGTGTGAGGATACTGGGCGTGCGGACGTCAAACTCCCGAGCCCGCTGCTCGGCGGTGGTGAAGATGACCTCCTGCTGCAGGGTACCGGCGCGAGCAAAGGGCGACAGGTAGTAGGTGTTGAGCACCAGGTTGTCGGCGACGGGGAAACTCAGTACCAGACCGTCCCGCTGGCGGTCCTCCGGGACGTGGGCAATGCCCCGCTCCAGGATGCGGCGCGGCGGCGCGCCGGTGACTTCCTCCCCCAGGATACGCACCCGGCCCGCCAGGAGAGGCCGCAGGCCAGTCAGCGCCTGGACCAATTCGGTCTGACCGTTGCCCTGGACTCCGGCGATGCCTAGCACCTCGCCAGCCCGCACCTCAAAAGAGACGCCCCGCACCGCCGGGTTGCCCCGGTCGTCCAACACCTCCAGGTTCTCCACCTCCAAAACCGTCTCTCCTGGAGTGGCGGGCCTCTTGTTGATCCGAAGCAACACCTCCCGCCCGACCATCATAGCGGCCAGTTGCTCTTCAGTGGTCTGGGACGGGGTGGTGGTGCCGACTACCCGTCCGTTGCGCAGGACGGTGATTCGGTCCGCAATCGCCATAACCTCTTTCAGTTTATGGGTGATGAAGATGACGGATTTCCCCTGCGAGGCGAGGGAGCGGATGACCTTGAAGAGTTCGTCCACTTCCTGGGGGGTGAGGACGGCGGTGGGTTCATCCATGATGAGGATGTCGGCTTGGCGGTAAAGGAGTTTGATGATTTCCACCCGTTGCTGGACGCCGACGGGTAGAGTCTTGACCAGCGCATCCGGGTCTACATGCAGCCCGTATTGGCGGGAGATTTCCCGGATGCGTCGGGCCGCCGCCGCCCGGTCCAAAAAAATGCCGTTCTTGATGGACTCCACGCCCAGCATAACGTTTTCGGTGACGGTGAGGACGGGGACCAGCATGAAGTGCTGGTGAACCATCCCGATGCCCAGGGCGATGGCGTCTCTAGGCCCGCGAATCTCCACCCGACGCCCCCGGACAAAAATCTCCCCCTCATCGGGGGAGTATAGTCCATAGAGAATGTTCATCAGGGTGGTTTTTCCAGCACCATTTTCGCCCAAGAGGGCGTGGATCTCTCCTTCTTCCAGAGTCAGGTTGATGTGGTCGTTGGCTAGCACGCCAGGGAAGGCTTTGGTGATGCCTCGCAGTTCCAGAACCGGTGGCATAAAATTGCCTCCTCAAGAGTGTGGCATGAATTGTACATCTTTCTGGAAATAACGCAACCGGCCCGGCGTATCGCCGGGCCGGTGTATGGGGGGCGGGGGGAGGCGATAAGAGGCCTCTCTGGCTCCTCGGGCAGGACTCGAACCTGCAACCAACCGGTTAACAGCCGGCCGCTCTACCTATTGAGCTACCGAGGACCGTTTGTGGGTATATTATACCGCAACTTTCCGATTCCGTCAACTGCTATTCCAATTTTCGGGCTTCTATCCCCTGGCGATTTTCCTCACTTTTGACTCCCTGCAAGATATGCCAGAAACATTGCATGGGTGATCGCTTCCACCGGCGCCCGGTCGTCCGTGAGGACAATGCCGCCTCCCGGCACAGGCCGCAGAT
>DAOTWK010000018.1:0-8687 GCA_034435815.1 Anaerolineae bacterium
GGGGGGCAAAGCCCCCCGCCGCAAACCCCTATTCCGCCCCCTCTCCTTTACAAAATCTTGCGCTATGAACTCTGCGCGTTCCGCACATGAGAGATAAACACATCCTCCAGCGACGGGACAATCCAATCTGCCGAGTGGACAGCGATTCCTGCCCGCTCCAGCCGCTCCTGGATTTCCCGCCGATGGGCCTCCACATCCCGGGTCACCACATGGATGAGCGAGCCGTAGAGGGCCACTTCGTCAAACATCCCGGCCTGCCGCAGCAGCAGGACGGCCCGCTCCGGGTCGGCACAGTCTATTTCCAGGACCTGCCCCTGCATCTGGGTCCGCTTGATTTCGTCGGGAGAGCCCTGGGCGACGATGCGGCCCCCGTAGATGAAGGCCAGGGTGTGGCAGTGCTCCGCCTCGTCCATGTAGTGGGTGGTGACGAAGATGGTCGTCCCGCCCGCCGCCAGTTCGTAGAGCAGGTCCCAGAAGGCGCGGCGGGAGATGGGGTCTACCCCCGCCGTCGGCTCGTCCAGGAAGAGCATCTCCGGCTCGTGCAGGATGGCCGCGCCCAGCGCCAGCCGCTGTTTCCACCCGCCGGAGAGGTTGCGGGTCAGTTCCCGCTCCCGCCCCCTCAACCCCGCCATGCCGATGACGAACTGCTTGCGCTCCCGGAGCCGCTCCCCCCGAACCCCGTAGGTCCGGCCGTAGAACTCCAGGTTCTCGGAGACGGTCAGGTCCTGATAGAGGCTGAACCGCTGGGACATGTAGCCGACGCGCCGGCGGATTTCCTCCGCCTGCCGGACAACGTCGTACCCCAGGACGGTGGCCGTGCCGGACGTGGGGCGGAGAAGTCCCAGGAGCATACGGATGGTCGTGGTCTTTCCGGCCCCGTTGGGCCCCAAGAAGCCGAAAATCTCGCCGCGCCGGATGCGGAATGAGACCCCATCCACGGCGGTGAAATCGCCGAATTTTTTGGTAAGACCGCTGGCTTCTACGGCGTAGGGCGTGTTTCGTCTCGCGTATTCCGTCACTTTGCCAGGACTCTCCAGAAGATGACGGCGACCAGTGCCAGAATCAGCAGCCAGGTGGTGATGACCACGACGGCCGCCCAGCGGACCGGTCGGCCTGCGGCCATCGCTTCCTGCGCCCGCTGGCGGCTTTCGGCCCAGACTTCGGGCGGGATCATTTTCAGGGCCAGGAGCACGCCCAGCGGCACCAGCACCAGGTCGTCCAGATAGCCCAGAACAGGGACAAAGTCCGGGACCAGGTCTACCGGGCTGAAAGCGTAGCCGACGACCAGCGCGGCGAACAGCCGGGCGTACCAGGGCGTGCGCGGGTCCCGGTAGGCCAGGTAGAGGGCATAGGTATCGTTGCGCAGATTCTGGGCGCGGCGCTTCCAGGATTCCAGCATCCCACTTTACCGCAGAGAACGCAGAGGACGCAGAGGATATAGGACGCGCCGCTCCGCTTCCCGGACCTCCAGCAACCGCTGGCCCAATCCCTCCTTCGCGCAGCCCCGCAGCGCCCGAATCGGGTCTTTCGGAATCGGAATGACTTTGATCGTTTCGCCGTCATCTATCCAGGCCAGCACATCGCCGGGTCGGATGGTGTACTGTCGCAGGATGGCAGCCGGCACTGCGACTTGCCAGCGTTTGGTGACCGTTGTCGTGATCATCCCGCACCCCCTGCGGGGCTATTGTACAGAGCAAAGCGGGGATTTACAAGTCAAATCGCACGTTTGGCTCTTGTAAACGGAACACGCAATACGCAGTACGTGTTGCGTATTCCGTTTACCGGCCCCTCCGCATCAACGAGATGAAGGCCTGCTCCATACGCGGGCGGGTGGGGCGCAGGGACTCCACGCCGATCCCTGCGCGGGCCAGCGCGTCCCGGATTGTCTCCTCGCCGCTCTGGGGGTCCTCCACGAAGATGTGGAGCCGGTCGCCGTAGACCTGGACCTCCAGGATGCCGGGGACATTCTCCAGCGCGCGGGCGGCCTCCCGCACCCGCGCCGGGCGCAGTTCCAGCAGGTGGCCGGTGACCTGCTCCCGGATGCGGTCGGGGGTGTCGCAGGCGATGACGCGGCCGTCCAGCATCAGCGCCACACGCGAGCACCGCTCCGCCTCGTCCATGTATGGCGTGGTCACAAAGAGGGTCACCCCTTCCAGGTGGAGTTCGGTCAGAATGTCCCAGAACTCCCGTCGGGAGACGGGGTCCACGCCGGTCGTCGGCTCGTCCAGAAAGAGAATTTCCGGACGGTGGATGAGGGTGCAGGCCAGGGCCAGTTTCTTCTGCATCCCGCCGGAGAGATGGGCTGCGCGGCGGTTGCGGAACGGCTCCAGGCGAGAGAAGGCCAGCAGGCGCGCGATGCGCTCCTCCCGTTCCCGCCGCCCCACCTCAAAGACGTCGGCGAAGAAGATGAGGTTCTCCAGGACGGTCAGGTCGCCGTAGAGGGAGAACTGCTGGGGCATGTAGCCGATGCAGCGTTTGATGGCCTCCACCTGCCGGAGGGTATCAAATCCCGCCACCCGTGCGCTACCGGCGGTGGGGGTCAGCAGCCCGCAGAGCAGGCGAATAGTCGTCGTCTTTCCGGCGCCGTCGGGCCCCAGCAGGCCGAAAATCTCCCCTCGCCGAACGGCCAGGTTCAGCCCGTCCACCGCCACCACCCGCCCGAAGCGGCGGGTGAGGTTTTGGGTTTCAATCACCCACTCTGCGCTACACAACCCTCGCCTTCCTCCCCACTATTGCCAGCAGCAACAGCACCGCTGCCACCAGCAGATAGTACGGCAGCACGCGGGAGTCGCCGCAGACACCCGTATAAGTCACGAATTGCACGAACTTCACGAATCAAAAATTCTTCGTTCCTTCGTGTCTTTGTGGTTTCAAACAAAAATCCGCGTTCATCCGCGTCCTCTACCCCAATCGCTTCCGGAACCGCGCCGCCGCCACCGCCATAATCGCCACCCCGAAGAGTGCCAGTGCGGCCACCTGCTCCGCCAGAACCGAAAGCCCCACCCCCTTCAGGATGATCCCCCGGATGATGACCAGCATGTACCGCAACGGGACGACATAACTGATGGCCTGCAGGGCTTTCGGCATCGCCTCAATAGGAAACAGGAAACCGGAGAGAAAGATGGACGGAAGCAGCATCAACCAGACCAGCAACATAGCCTCCTGCTGGGTGCCGGCGACACTGGAGACGAAGATGCCGATGCCCAGCGAGGTGACCATGGAAAGGGCCAGCAGGGCCAGGAGCAGAAGCAGGCTCCCGTGGATGGGGACGCGGAACCAGAAGACGGCGATCGCCAGCACCTCCAGAATATCAAAGAACGCCACGCCCACATAGGGTGTAATTTTCCCCACCACCATCTCTATGGGGCGAATCGGCGTGACCATCAGTTGCTCTATCGTTCCCCGCTCCCGCTCCCGGACAATGGAGAGAGCGGTGAACATAGAGGTCAGGAGGAACATAATTATCGCCACGAGGCCGGGGATCATGAAATTGGCGCTGCGCATCTGGGGATTGTACCAGACGCGCGGGCGGACCTCCAGCGGGGTCACGGCGGTGGTGGATGTCCCGATGCGGCGTTCTAGGATCCGCAGGCTGTGGGCCAGCCCTACCTGCTGCGACGCGGCGTAGACGGTGTTGGCCACATTGGGATCGGAGCCGTCAATGACGACAGCGACGGCGGCTTGCCGCCCTGCGGCGACGTCGGCGCCGAAACCGGCGGGGATGATGAGCCCCGCCCGCACCACGCCCCGGTCTATCAGGCCTGCCAGTTCCTCCTCGCTCCTCACGTGGGCGATGATGTTAAAGTAATTGGATGCGCGGTAGGCCGCGATCAGGTCCCGGCTCTGGACGGTCCGGTCAGCGTCCAGCACCGCTGTGCGCAGGTGGCGGATGTCAGTCGTGGCGGCGTAGCCCAGCAGGAAGAGTTGGACGACCGGAATCAGGAACATCACCACCAGCGCCCGCCGGTCGCGCAGGATGTGGAGCAACTCTTTCCGGGCGACTGTCAGAGTACGCCCCATCACTCCTCCGGATGAGAGCGGAGTCCGTGAAGGTAGAGGCGGACGAGTTCCTCTTCTACCTCTTCTTCGGAGAGCGCAGCGGCGGGGGAATCAGGGGCCATCAGGCGAAGAATAGAAATCAGGAGAATCCCACCGACCACCGCCGGTAAGACGACTTCAGTCCGGAACGGGCGCAATTCGCCTCGGGCAACCCGTTCCTGAGTGTAGACGGAGCCAGCGCCGATGACCGGGAGAACAACCTGCTCAAAAAACCGCGCGGCCAGTTCCCGGTCGGTCCAGATTTCGGTTGCCAGCGCGCGCAGGAGACCCTGGTTCTCCCGGACGAACCGGAGACGGTCGCGCAGGATGAGGGCCAGATGCGATTCCACATCCAGTTCAGAGCGGGGGGCCAGAAGAGCGTCGGCGGCCCGACGAATAAGGGTTTCGGCAAGGGCCAGCAAGAGTTCCCGCTTATTGCGGAAGTAGAGGTAAATGGTGCCCGGGGCAATCCCTGCGCGGGCGGCAATCTCTTTGACAGTCGCCCGCTGATAACCGCGTTCGGCGAAAACCGCAACGGCGGCCTCCAGAATCCGCTCGCGGCGGTCCTGTGCTTCCTGCAGTTCGGCCACGTTGCGCTCCTGAATGAACGTTCATTCAGATTATACGCCCTTTGGCCTGATTGTCAAATGCAAACGCTCTGCTACAATCGTTATCCTGGCAAATAAAAGAGGCCAGCAATTCGCCGGCCTCTTTGTTTTGCGCAAGGGAGGCAAGTCAGGATTCGTTTATGAGTGGCCAATCGGGAAATGAGAACTCCCTGTCTGCTCCCGTCTATTCCTAACGAAGATGGCACACCGCGACACGAAAGCCCCATCCTGACAATATGCGCTGAGCACCTGCTCCCACCTTCCAGCACCCCCGGTGGGACTCGAACCCACAGCCAGCGGCTTAGAAGGCCGCTGCTCTTCCTCTTGAGCTACGGGGGCTCTACCGTTTATCGTCTCACCACCAGGAACGTGAGCCGAAACTTGCGCGATTGGGCCCCAATCGCGCTATTCCACGACCGGCTGCAACCCCTTATAGACCTCCCGGCCCGTCAGGGTCCGCAAAATGGTCTCCGCCGGACGTCCAACCAGACCCGACAGTTGGCGGGGAGTAAGCGGCATATTGCCGTTGGCCAGGAGTGCCCGAAAGACAGCGTCCACCAGCGGCAGTTCCTGATGGAGGTATCCCTCCTGACGGCTACAGTGCTCCCGAATCAGGTGCTCCAGGCCATCCATTTGGGTCACCTCTGCCGTCTCTGGGTCCACCCAGTCAATGGTCTCAATATCCAGATGATTGGCGAACGCGGCCCGGTGTTCCGGGCAGAGGTGATGCCAGAGTTCCACCCGGAGATTCCGACCTGTCTGTTCCCACCAACTACGGTTAATCTGGAAAGGGGTATCTATAGTCGGTCGGATACGGCTCAAACGCTTTCCGGAAAGACTGATTTCCGTCATGCCTAACCTCTACCAGCCAGGCCGTCCCCGACTGACCCAGTAGTAGTCGCCGACGAAGGCGTACCGGTCATCGGTGACCAGCGTGGTCAGGATAGGGCCAGGGGGCACCCGCATCACCAAGTTGACCGCGCTGTAGAGGGTGGCCGCGTGCACCGTTCCCTGAGGGCTCAATTTGGCCAATTCGGGGAAGATTTCGGCCACCACGTCCGCCAGAGAGCGGCGCTCGCGCCGTACCCGCTCTTCGGCCGCATCCAGTGCAACAGGGTCGGTCACGGCGATGACCAGCAGGTCATCGTATTCGCAGGAAATCATATGGCGGCCCATCTCAAAGCGAAGCAAGCCATCTTCCACACTGACGGCCCGGACCCATTCCCGCTTCGGGCGGGTGGGGCGGCGCCGGATCAGCACTACCCCCGGTTCCTGGGCCCGCCGGATCTCCACGTAGGCCCCGACAGGGAGGTCGTACCGCTCGTACCATTCCCCCAGGCCATAGACAAAACGGCGCTCCCGTACTACCCAACCGGGCATCTCCTCTCCTGTCTCTTCATCCCGGAAGGTGAAGCGGATGCGATGCGTCCGCCCGGTCGGGCACACCCGCGCCACCGCGGGAGAAAAGGGCAAGGTGCCGGACCGCCGATGAGGATAGGTCAACACTACCCGCACCGGCTCCTCCGCCTTCGGCGGGGCGACCATGTCGGACCATTCATCGCCCAGCCAGCGCTCCAGGTTGAGCAACGTCTCATCCAGCAGGCGATGGTCGTACTCCACCTGGCGGGGGCGCAGACGGGCTGGCGGGTCCAGAATCGGGGCCGGCTCCAGCCGCCGCAGGTACCATAAAATCTGCCCTGCTGGCCCTACCTCATCAAACCGCTCATCCTCAAAAAGGGCATAATTGAGAGAGAAGAGCGCCAGTTGAGGGTTGACCTCTTTGGGCATGTCCAGGTAGCCAATCAGAGCGTCAGCAGGCAGTGGCCCGCCTCCCGCCTCATCCAGCACCGCCTCGGCCACGTTCAGTTGACCGGTAGAAATCTCCACCAGCAGGTCTTTCAAGAACCATCGATCCAAGAGAGAGACGAATCCCGGCTCCGCCTCTAATCGGGCCGCCAGCGCGCTCCGGACAAACTCCCCATAACGGGCATAAAGTTCCTCCGGCGAGAGCGCAGGGCCCGGATCTTTTTGAGGAACGTCGTTCAGTCTGTGAACGGGCAGTTCGGCCGCAAATTCCCGCACACGGCCTTCCGGAAAAGCGACCCGGATGACCCGGAAGGGGCCCAGTTGCGGATTGCGACCGTCCCGAATACCGACAACCTGGCCCCCGACAAAATCCAGGCTGGGGAAGAAGACGGTATCTCCTACCTGATAGGAGTTTTTGGGAAGATAGAGGCTGCCCCCCGAGAGGATATGGGCAATGCGTTCCTCTTCGTTGCGGCACCGGAAGGCCACCAGCGCCCGGGCCATTTCCTCAGTGGAAAGGGGCATTTCCCGTTCCACCAGGAGGTTTTTCAGGTACTCCAGGTCATCCGGCGCGGGTTGAAAAGTCTCCCAGTACGATGGTTCCTGTGTTTTTCGTTGAATCACGTCTGCTGTTCCTCAACCAATCATCGCTTTGGCAGCAATCTGTAGCGAGATTATACCAGAATTCAATCGGTTTGACAAATGAAGATGCGGGCCACAAGATTTACGGTGGCAGCATAGCCATCGCCCGGCTTGTTCCCGAACAGCATTGCGCTCTTTTACCAAGTTTCTTGACAAAATGTTCCAAGATGCTATACTATAGATGGACGCCGGGACAAACGGGCCCAAAGACATTCCACACTGTTCTCCCTCACCTATAATTAGGTAGCCCCCAGAGACTACCTGCCTATGCCTTCCCGGGTGGTTTGCGGCTGGGCCGTCCACAGTGTCCCCTTCTGTATTCCCTGTAACTTCCCGGGCGGGTGATTCGTTCCAGAAGAGGAGATATGTCCGCGTTGGCTGACGGCGACTTGGTTCGCCGCGCCCGGCAGGGCGATAAGGACGCCTTTGCCGCTCTCTTCACTCGCTATGAGGGCCGCATCTTTGGCTATCTCTACCGGATGGTGGGTGACCGGGAGTGGGCGGAGGACCTGACCCAGGAGGCGTTCATCCGCGCTCATCAGCACCTGAGCCACCTGGGCCCGCCCTACGATTTCAAGTCCTGGCTCTATCGTATCGCGGGTAACCTGGCTCTGGACGGCCTGCGGCGCTATCGGCGGGAGGTTCCGCTTCCGGATTGGGACTCTGGCGCGCCGGAGCCTGTGGATACCCGCCCGGTGGCGGACCCCGAACAGCAGGCTCGGCAGGCCGAACTGCGCGCCGCTGTTTGGCGCACCCTTCACCGCCTGCCCGACGCGTACCGTCAGGCCCTCCTCCTGCGGGAACTGGAAGGCCTCTCGTACCAGGAAATGGCCTCCATCATGGGCATCTCACTGGATAACGTCCGGGTCGTCCTCCACCGGGCCCGGCTGGCCTTCCGGGACCTCTATGGCCTGCAGGTAATGGCAGAGGAAGGACGGCTGGCCTGCGGCGCGCTGAACGAACTTCTCTCCGCCGATGTGGGCGGAGAATTGGATCGTGCCACCCGCCGCAAGGTCCAGCAACACATTACGGCCTGCCCTGTCTGCCAGCGCACCCGGAAGGAACTCCTGACCGTCTCCAGCCTGCTGGCGGCCCTGGCTCCCGTCTTCCCGCCGCTGACGCTGAGGCCGAAGGTTCTGGCCCGCCTCCGGCAACTGCCCCCCTCCAGGCCGCCGCCCCCCGCCCCTCCGCCGGGCCCCGCCCCCCGACCGGGGAAAGGCCGCTGGATCGCCCTGGCAGTGGTCGGTGGGGTTATCCTGGTGGCCCTCGGGGTGCTCCTGGGCTTCCTGCTCCTCTCCGGACTCCGTGCGTTCCTCACCACTGCTTCTTTGCCCCCGTCGGCCTCACCGACTCCGGCGGTTCTGGCCGCCGCGATCTCCCCTACCTCACTGCCCACCGAATCCGCAGTCGCTTCCATCGTGCCCCCCACCCCCGCCCCGATACAGCCACCCACGCCGACGCCATCGCCGATCCCCTGTCTACCGGATGCCCGTTGGGTCGCCGATGTGACCGTTCCCGACAACACCGTATTCGCTCCCGGCACCCCGTTCGTCAAGACCTGGCGCGTGCGCAATTCCGGGACCTGCACCTGGG